>NZ_LWER01000264.1:0-50668 GCF_001634775.1 Sulfitobacter sp. HI0027 | reverse complement strand
GATCAGCCGCTCGTTATCCTCGGTGATTTTGAGCGCCCGTATCGCCCCGCTTGCCCCTTTGTCGGCCTGCGCGCGCAGCTTCCCGCGCGAGGCGGCGGTCAATGCGGTCTCGGACCCCGAAAAGAAGCCCGACAGGACGAGGAGTTTCCATCTCTACATCGGCGATTAGGAAATGTTCGTCAAAGGTCTGGCCCTCGAAAGGCAGGTTCATGCGTTTGCGGGTGGCGGACCCCGCGCCGTCGCAGGCGATGTACCAGTCTGTTTCCAGTAGGTACGGCCCGTCCGGCGTCTCAACCGTCAGTTCGACGTGATCGGCGTGGCCTTTGTGATCGGTCACCTTGTTGAGAAACCGCAGGTCGATCAGGTCGGGGAAATCTTGTGCGCGTTCAACAAGGTACTCTTCGACATAGTATTGCTGGAGGTTCACGAAGGCCGGGTATTTATGCCCCGGTTCGGGCAGCAGATCGAAATTATAGACCTCCCTCTCGCCGTGAAACTGGCGGCCCACTTTCCATGTCACCCCCTTATCCAGCATCCGCTCGCCGATGCCCAGCCTGTCGAAAATCTCCAACGTTCGTTTCGCCCAGCAGATCGCGCGAGAGCCGAGCGAGACGACATTGTTGTCATCCAGCACGACCGATTTGACCCCGCGCAGGGCCAAGTCCACCGCCATAGACAGCCCGATGGGGCCGGCGCCCACGATCACCACCGGGTGCCGTGGCTCGGGCGCGGTGAGGCCGGGCGGGGGGTTGTAGGGAAAGGGGGTGTAGGCATAGGCCATGGCGGTTTCCTCAGACAAGAGCGCGCAAAAGCAGCAGGACAAGCAAGGCCAGTGTGGTCAGCGTCACCCGTCGGCGCGACTTGCGGTGCTCTGGCGCGCGGAGCATCTTTGACCAAACCTGTGCCGTATCGCGCAGCCCGGCGTAGGGCTGCCCGCTCCGGCGCGCAGCTTGGCGGCGGTGATCCATCACCAGTGCAAAGACCAGATAGAACCAGAGCGCCAGCGCCAGTATGATCAGGCCGGTAAGGAGCGCGGGCAGCGGCATCAGTCCGACAGCGCCTCCCACATCTCTTTGTCGCGCTTAGCCGTCCAGATGCGCGGCGTGTCGATGTCGAGCGCCTCGTCATAGGCGCGGGCGACGTTGAAGGGCAGGCAGTGCTCATAGATTGCATAGTCGCCGAACTTAGGGTCGCATTCGGCGCGCACGGCGTCCCATGCCTCTTTCAAGGTGCCGCCACGCAGGGCCACACGGGCCGCCGGACGGTAGGTTGAGCGCACGAAGTCAGCGGTGCTGTCAATTGCGGCATTAACCATATCGCGGCCAATCAGCGCGTCGCCGCGACCGGGTGCAATGGCATCAAGGTCAAAGGCGCGGATGCGCTCCAGCGTGTCGGGCCAGTCGTGGAAATGCCCATCGCCGCAGTAGCAGGCGGAGTGGTATTCGACGATGTCACCGGTGAACATGACGTTCTGATCGGGCACATAGACCACCGCATCCCCCGCCGTATGGGCGCGGCCCAACTGCATGATATCGACCCGGCGCTTGCCGAGATAGACGCTCATCCGGCCGTTAAAGGTGGTGGTGGGATAGGTCAGGCCGGGGATGCTCTCGTGGCCTTCAAACAGGCGGGGGAAGCGTTCAAATTCGCTGTTCCAATCTTCTTGGCCGCGCTCGGCGACCATGGCGCGGGCTTTCTCGGACATGATGATTTGCTGCGCGCCAAAGGCCGATGCCCCCAACACGCGCACGGCGTGGTAGTGGGTCAGCACCACATGGCTGATCGGTTTGTCGGTGACCGAGCGGACGCATTCGATGACCTTATTCGCCAGACGCGGTGTGGCCTGCGCTTCGATGATCATCACGCTGTCGTCGCCGATGATGACGCCAGAGTTCGGATCGCCCTCGGCGGTGAAGGCGTAAAGTCCCTCGCCCACCTCGGTGAAGGAGATTTCCTTTTCGGTCATGTCGCCTTGGGATGCGAATTGCTTGGCCATGTGATGTCCTTCTGTCTTGGTTTGTCTGCGCGGTTGCGCGGCCTGTTCAGGAAAAGTCGATTGCCGGGCGGATTTTGCCGGTGCAGCTGCCGAAACCCACGCGGAAGCCGTCGCCCTGCGCGTGCCCGGTGAGGGTCAGCGTGTCGCCGTCTTCGACAAAGCTGCGGCTGCTGCCGTCTGCGAGGGTGATCGGCTCTTTGCCGCCCCATGACAGTTCCAGCAGTGACCCGCGTTGTGATTTTTCGGGGCCGGAGATGGTGCCGGAGCCCAGCAGATCGCCCGCGTTCATCGCGCAGCCCGAAGAGGCGTGATGGGTCAACTGCTGCGCGGCGGAGTAATACATTTCGCGGTAGTTGGTGCGGGCGATTTCTTCGGCTCCGCCCCCCTCGGGCTGGAGCAGCACCGACAGGTCAATGTCATAGAGGCCGGGTTTGGTTTCGCGCAGGTAGGGCAAGAGGTCCTTTTCGCGCTCAGGTGTCGAGGTGCGGAACGGCTCAAGCGCGTCGCGGGTCACGATCCAAGGAGAGATCGACGTGGCAAATGCCTTGGCCTGAAACGGGCCGAGGGGTTGGTATTCCCACGCCTGAATATCCCGCGCTGACCAGTCGTTGAGCAGCACATAGCCAAAGATCATCTCATCCGCCTCGTCGATGCTGACGGGCTGGCCCATCTCGGTCGAAGTGCCGACGATCGCGCCCATCTCAAGCTCGATATCCAGCCGCTGGCAGGGGCCGAAATGCGGCGCATCGGCGTCTGGGGCTTTTAGCTGGCCATTGGGGCGGGTGATCTCGGTCCCCGAAACGACGACGGTAGAGGCGCGGCCATTGTAGCCAATGGGAATGTGCAGCCAGTTCGGCGGCAGGGCATTCTCGGCCCCGCGAAACATCGTGCCGACATTGGTCGCGTGATGCTTGCTCGCGTAGAAATCCGTGTATTCCGAGACCATCATCGGCATGTGCAGCCGCGCTTCGTCCATCGGCACCAGATGCGGCGCGACGGCGGCCTGATCCGGGGCATCGGCGCAGAGCAATTCCACCAGCCGCGCCCGCAGGGAGGCCCATGCCGCAGGGCCGAGGTCCATCACATCGTTCCAATAGGGCACATCGAACACCGGCTCTTCGGCGAGGGTGATTAGCCCCTCTTCCTCCAAAGCGGCCATGTCGAGGATTTGATCGCCAATCGCCACGCCACAGCGCGCTTCCAGCCGATTGGTCGTGAAAACACCGTAGGGCAGATTGTTGAGGGGGAAATCGGTATCGGCGCTGTTGGCGCTTTCCACCCAAGAGGTCATCAGGGTCATGTCGGTCCTTTCAGGGGGCAGGCGGGCTTACTTCTTGCCAGGTGTGCCGTCGAATTTCTTCTCAAGGCTCTCCCAGCAGTCGATGTAATCGTCCTGCAGGGGTGCTTCTTTGGCGGCGAATTCGGTCAGATGCTGCGGGAAGCGGGTCTCGAACATGAAGGACATTGTGTTGTCGAGCTTATGCGGCGCAAGCTCGGCGTTTGACGCCCCTTCGAACGCATTCCGGTCCGGCCCATGCGGCAGCATCATGTTGTGCAGGGACATCCCGCCGGGGATGAACCCCTTGGGCTTGGCGTCATACTGACCGTGGATATTGCCCATCAGCTCAGACATGATGTTTTTATGATACCACGGCGGGCGGAAGGTATCTTCGGCCACCATCCAGCGGTCGCGGAACAGCACGAAGTCGATGTTGGCGGTGCCTTCGACGCCCGAAGGCGCGGTCAGAACGGTAAAGATCGACGGGTCCGGGTGGTCGAACAGCACCGCGCCCACGGGGCAATAGGTGTTGAGGTCGTATTTCACCGGGGCGTAGTTGCCGTGCCAAGCCACCACGTCGAGCGGCGAATGCCCGATCTTGGTCTCATGGAACTGGCCGCACCATTTGATCGTCACGGTCGAGGGCGCCTCGCGGTCTTCAAACGCCGCCACGGGCGTCTTAAAATCACGCGGGTTCGCCATGCAGTTGGCGCCAATCGGGCCGCGGCCGGGCAGGTGGAACTTCTGGCCATAGTTCTCACAAACAAACCCCCGCGCCGGCCCCTCCAGCACTTCGACACGGTAGACCAGCCCACGCGGGATGATGGCGATCTCTTGGGGGGCGATGTCCATCACGCCCAACTCGGTGCAAAAGCGCAGCATGCCTTCCTGCGGGACGATCAGCAGCTCGCTGTCGGCGGAATAAAAATAGCTGTCCACCATGCTCTCGGTGACCAGATAGATATGGCTCGCCATGCCGATCTGCGTGTTCACATCCCCCGCCGTGGTCATGGTGCGCATGCCGGTAAGCCACGTCAGCGGCGCGTCGGAATGCGGCACCGGATCCCAGCGGTATTGGCCAAGGCTGGTCACGTCCTGCGGCTGATGCGGGGCGGATTTCCAATAGGGCAGGTCGATCCGCTCATACCGCGATGAATGTTTGACCGAAGGCCGGATGCGGTAGCACCACGTGCGCTCGTTCTGATGAGACGGCGCGGTAAAAGCGGTGCCTGAAAGCTGTTCGCCATAGAGGCCGTAGTTGCATTTCTGCGGGGAGTTCATGCCCTGCGGCAGCGCACCGGGCAGGGCCTCCGTCTCGAAATCATTGCCAAAACCGGGCATATAGCCCGGATGCGTGCCCGAGGTGGTGGCCGCGGTTGTCATCGTTGATGGCTTTGATTGGCTGGTCATCTGTGCCCCCTTGCAGAATCTGTTGCAACGGTAATAGTTGTATTTGTAACTAACAAGCGGCGTGATATGGAAACCGACAAATTCGATTTGCAACAGTTCCTGCCCTATCTTCTGAACCAAGCGGCAGAAGCGTCTTCGCTGGAGTTTCAGCAGATCTATAAAGACCGCTACGGGATGTTGCGCACAGAGTGGCGGGTGCTGTTTCATCTTGGCCTTTATGGCCGTCTCACCGCGAGTGACATCGGCCAGCGGGCGCGGATGCATAAAACCAAAATCAGCCGCGCTGTGCATCGTTTGAATGAGCGCCGCTTTGTTGACCGCACCCGCAATGAGGATGACCGCCGGGTCGAATATCTATCGCTGACCCGGCAGGGCCAAGCGGCCTATGACGATCTGCGCGCCGTGGCACGGCGCTATGATGCGGCATTGATGGATGCGCTTGACCCCGCCGAGGCCGATGTGCTGCGTCGGGCGTTGCTCAAGCTGTCAGGAGCGGGACCGGGGGGCTTTACTTAAGCAGCGGAAAGCGCCACCGATGGCGCATGACTGATCAAACCAAAGGCCTCCTGCTCACCTTTTTCGGGGTGATGTGCATCGTTCCCGAAGCGCTTTTCGTGCGCGTCATCGACGCGCCGATGCTGACGCTGGCGTTCTGGAAAGTGACCCTCGTTGGATTGGCGATTGGCACGGGGTTGCTACTGGCCCAAGGCACCGCGCCCTTCCGCGCCCTGCGCCGCGCAGGGTGGGCCAGCGCGATTTACGTCGGCGGCGTGGCCTGCGCCGGGGTCGGCTTTGTGCTGGCGGTGCGCCTGACTTCGGTGGCGAATGTGGTCTTTATCCTCGCCTCTTTGCCCGTCTTCGCGGCGATCTACAGCAAGGTCTTTCTGGGTGAGCCGATCAGCCGACGCATGTTCTTTACCATCGCGGCGGTGCTGGCCGGGCTTGCCGTGATCGCCTTTGGCTCGGGCGAGACCGAAAATGCCTCGCGCGCGGGGGACCTGTTGGCGCTGTCGATCTCGGCGATCTTTGCCGGTGCGCTGACTGCGGCGCGCCACGCGCGCGCGGTGTCGATGGTGCCGGCGGTTGCGCTGGCCTATCTGCTGGCCGGGGCGGTCCTGCTGCCGGTGGCGCAGCCCCTGCAAATGCCCGCCGCAGAACTGCCGCAGATGCTGCTCTACGCGGTCTTTATGGCCGCCAGCGCGGGGCTCATCGCGCTCGGGCCGCGCTATATCTCAAGCGCGGAAGTCGGTCTGCTGGTCTTGTTGGAATCCGTGCTTGCCCCGCTGCTGGTCTGGGCGGTGCTGGGCGAAGATCCGGGCATCTACGCGCTGATCGGCGGCGGCATCGTCGTGGGCGCGCTGTTCCTGTCGAACCTCATTGCCCTGTCACGCCGCCGCCGTGTCGTGCCGCCGCTGCCTCATCACTAACTTCAAAAGTCGGGGGTGACGCCCGGCAGGTCCAACGCCTTGATCAATTCGCGCAGTTCCTGCCGCGCAGCGATGTTGGAGATATTGAGCTGTTTCACCCCGATATCTTTGAGGTCCAGCAGCGTTAGGCCGCGCGGAAAAAGCTCCCGAAAGATCACCCGCTCATTGAACCCCGGTGCGGTGCGAAAGCCGATCCGCTTGCTGAGATTGCCAATCGCCCGCTCCATCTTTTCTTTGTTCACCATCCGCTGCGCACCCAGACGGTTGCGCACCACGACCCAGTCAATCGCCGAAAGCCCGGCCTGTGCGCGCAGCTGCCGCGCATTCCAAACCATCTCGGAATAGACCGACGGCCCGGTGATTTTTTCCCCATTGGCATCGATATGGGCCAAGAGGTCAAAGTCGATGAAACTGTCGTTAAGCGGGGTGATCAGCGTGTCCGCCAGCGAATGCGCGACCTGGCTTAACCGGGTATGAGAGCCGGGACAGTCGATCAGAATGAAATCATTATCCGGCTCTAACTCCGCCACCGCCGCGCTGATGCGGTGGTCATACATGTTCTCGCCGGGGCGCAGGCTGCTGGCCTCCACATCCGGCAATTCGCAAAGCGTCGGACTGGCAAGCGTCAGACCGGACTCGCGCATGAAATCACGGCGGTTCTCGATATAGCGGCCAAAGGTCCGCTGCCGCAGGTCGAGGTCCAGCCCGCTGACCTTATGGCCAAGGCGCGCCAAGGCCGTCGCCACATGCATGGAAACGGTCGATTTGCCCGCGCCGCCTTTTTCGTTACCGACGACGATTATATGCGCCATACTGCTGTCCCTTCGCGCCTGCCCTTCAAAGCAGGATATTGTTGAGCCGCACTATATGTAGGGTTCTCCGCTTTGGAAAGTGGCGAGGCGGCTTGTTCAGCCCGACCGTGGCAGCGCTGCCGCGTTTGGACAACAGAGGGATTTGCCTTATTTTCACCATCTAAGGCGCAGTGTAACACCGCGCCTTACCGCCCTGACTGGCGGTCCAAGTAACCGTTCAATCAAGGCCCCCTTATGGCAGATCACAACCCCGGCACATCCAGCAGTTCAAAACCGACGACCGCGCGCGGCGTGCTGCCCTCTTTGGGCGCAGTGATCGCGGAATTCGCGCTTGTCTGCCTGCTGGTGGCTCTGGTGCCGGTCACGGTTTACCTTGATACAGCCGTTCTGGGCGATGGCGTCTCCGAAGACTCGCTGACAGAACATCTGCACAATACTTTCCTCGCTATTGCGGCTGCCATCTTCATGCTGGGCGCTTACAAACATGTGGGCATGCGGGGGTACCTCACACTGGTGGCCACGCTCTTCGCCTGCATGTTCCTGCGCGAATATGACGCCGCGCTCGACCGTATCCAGCACGGGTTCTGGATTTACCCCGCCCTCGTGACACTCGCCGTGGGCAGCTTCATCGCATGGCGCAACCGCGGTACAACGCTCCTGCCGATGCTGCACCATCTGCAAACCCGCTCTGCCACCTTTGTCTATATCGGTGTGGTGCTGCTGCTCTTTTTCTCGCGGACCTTCGGCACCGGCTCCCTGTGGGAGGCCGTTATGGGCGCCGCCTATGACCCCCAAGTCAAAACCACCGTCCAAGAAGGCACCGAGCTGCTCGCCTACCTGCTGATCGCCTACGGTGCGGTGCTTTCGCACCTGCACGGCTACGGCACCCAAGCCGCCCTCCAAGAGCGCCGCCTCTAACCCCATCAGCCTATCTGCGCGCCGGCGTCCACCGATGCGCAGCCCTCCCTCATTTCATCCTTTTAAAAATACCGCCGCACCGCCTGCCAAATACGCCCGGTCCCGGCCCCATCACCCCCAAACGCAAAAGGCGCGACCCATAGGGGCCGCGCCTTTGCATTCGCAATGTAGGGTAGGCTTAGAAGCCCAGACCTGCATATTTGTTCTTGAACTTCGACACACGGCCGCCGGTGTCCATGATGCGGCCAGTGCCGCCGGTCCACGCGGGGTGCACGGAAGGGTCGATGTCGAGCGACAGCTGGTCGCCTTCTTTGCCCCATGTCGATTTCATTTCCACAACGGTGCCGTCGGTCATCTTGACGTTGATGATGTGGTATTCGGGATGTGTATCGGTTTTCATCGACCAGTCCTTTATGCGTTCGCGCGGGGCTTGTAGTGAGCGTTTTCGACGATCCGTGCGGATTTACCCCGACGGCTGCGCAGGTAGTAAAGCTTGGCGCGACGGACGCGGCCACGACGCACAACGGTGATGCTGTCGATGTTGGTCGAATGCAGCGGGAACACACGTTCCACGCCTTCGCCAAAGGAAATCTTGCGCACGGTGAAAGACCCGGCAATGCCGTGGCCGTTCTTGCGCGAAATGCAGACGCCTTCGTAGTTCTGCACACGGGTGCGGGTGCCTTCGGTGACTTTAAAGCCAACGCGAACGGTATCACCAGCACGGAAGTCGGGGATCTCTTTCCCCAGCTCGGCGACTTGTTCCGCCTCGATCTCTGCGATCAGGTTCATCTGACCTATCTCCTATGATGTTCGCGGTATTCCACGAAATTATGTCGCGACCCAGAGCTTCGGGTTCTATCGGGCAGCGCCGGGATCATTCTCGATCATGGCCCCCCGCCGGAGGTATCGTCGTCATTGCTTTATTCGCTTGCGCCGTAACGCAAAGCACCGGAGCCGCCAAAGCGATTCCGGATGTGCGGGGTATAGGGGGCAATCGTTAAAGGATCAAGGGGGCTTTCGCCGCCTTGATCCCCAGTTTTGTAGCTCAGCGCGTCAGGCCAGCGCAATCACGCCCAAGACAACGAGCAGGAAAAGCACCAGCACGATGCCGATCAGCACTTTTGCCCCGGTCATCGCAGCCCCCGACACGCGACCAAAGCCCAAGAGAGCCGCCACAGCGGCGACGATCAGCAGAATGAGAATCAGTTCAAGCATTTGGTTTCTCCCTCCAATATGGGGGATCAACGCGCCGCGCGAGGGCGGGTTCCCTAGGGGTGGCTTGCTTAGTCTTTGCCCTCAAACGCGGCCCACATGTCGGGGCGGCGTTTGCGGGTCAGGTCTTCGGCCTGCGCTTGCCGCCATTTTGCAATCTCGCCATGGTTGCCCGACATCAGCACAGGGGGGATGTCGCGCCCCTCCCATGTGGCGGGGCGGGTGTATTGCGGGTGTTCCAACAGCCCCGAGGCGTGGCTTTCCTCTTCGATGCTGTCGGCATTGCCCAGCACGCCGGGCAGAAGGCGCACGGTGGCGTCGATCATCGCTTGGGCCGCCAGTTCGCCGCCCGTCATGACGAAATCGCCCAAGCTGACCTCGGTGATGCCGAAATGTTCGATCACCCGCTCATCGACCCCTTCAAACCGCCCGCAGAGCATCGTCACCCCTGCGCAGCTTGCCAGATCGCGCGCCATGGCCTGATCGAACCGACGCCCGCGCGGCGACATATAAAGGATCGGCCAGCGCCCATGTGCATGGCTTTGCGCGCGGGCAAGTGCGGGGCCGACAACATCGGCGCGCATCACCATGCCCGCCCCGCCGCCCGCGGGCGTGTCGTCGACATTGCGGTGTTTGCCAATGCCAAAATCGCGCAGGTCGTGGGTGTGCAGCTGCCAGCGGCCTTCGTGCAGTGCCTTTCCGGTCAGGCTCGCCCCCAGCACGCCGGGGAATAGATCGGGAAACAGCGTAACGATCCGCGCCTGCCAGACATCAGCGTAATCGGGCGTATCTTGCATCAGGGCACGAGGTTTCAGACTGGGGCGTGCGCTTTGGCGTCCGTGGGAGCGGGTGGGTTTCATGCGGTTCCTGCCTGTGTCAGTAGGGCGGTCTTGGCGCGGCGGCGCGCCTGAGGGTCATCGGCGTGTCGGCGGTTGGCGTCAAGCAGAGCCTGCAAAAGATCCGCAGGCAATCGTTGGTTTGCGGGCGGTGGCAGGGTTAACTGCTTCAAAAGGTCTTGCGGTAGCTCACATAGGTCGAGGAGCGGAGTCGCAGGCCCGAGCGGCAGATCGCGGCAATCCTCCAGCCGTGTATGGTGCACCGGGCAGGGTAGGCGGTGGGTGATCTCTTGAACCATCGCGTTCAAGTCCGACGAAGGGGCATAGCGGGCAGTAAAGTCAGCAAGGTCGAGCGTCATCGACGAGGCTTTGACATGCTCCCAATAGGCCGAGGCGATCCACTCCGCCGGGGCTCTGGTGGAGAGGTAGACCATGATATCTGCCCGGGGAAAGCGCTGGCGCAGGCTGCGGGTGAAGCTGTCCAACAACTCGGGCGCGGCGCTGTAATCGGCCAGATCGCCCCGGCCCGGCAGGTGACCGGCCAGTTCCTCAGCCGAGAGGATCAGCGTGCGGCGCGGCATCTGGGGCAGGCCGTCGAGCAGGGTCTCGAACCGATGTTCGGCTTTCAACAGCGTGAGCGGATCGCGCCATGTGGAATAGCCGCGCGTGGCGTGCAGCAGGTCTTTCATATGCCAGCGCAAGCGCAGCGCGACATGGGGTTTCAAGGCGGTGCGGTTGGCGCGCAATGTGGCTTGAAGGGAACTGGTCCCGGTCTTGTGAAAGCCGGGATGCAGGATGATCCGGCGGGGCATCATCCGGCTCCGGTCTCAGCCATCCTTGCCATCCGGCAGCACGCCCAAGGGCGGGTCGGCGACGATCCGGCCCGAGGCAAGATCGACGGTCGGCACGGCGGCCTTGGTGAAGGGCAGGAAGGTGGTGGCCGAGGTGCCCGCCAATTGCAGTTCCAGCAGGTCGTCCGCCCCGTGGTTCTGCACCGTTTTCACGCGGCCCAGCAGCGCGCCACCGGTGTCATAGACCTCAAGCCCGATGAGATCGGCGTGGTAGAACTCATCATCCGGCAGGCCGGGCAGTTGGTCGCGCGCGGCAAAGAGAGAGACACCGCGCATGTCGTCGGCCTCTTCCTTGGTGGTGATCTCGGCGATGCGGGCGGCAAAGCCGTTCTTGACCGGGTGCAGCAGAGCAAGGGTGAAGGTCCGGCTGCCATCCTCGGTGCTTAGCGGGCGGTAGTCTTCAATGTCTTCGGGCACGGCACAGTAGCTTTTCACGCGCACTTCGCCGCGCACGCCGTAAGCGCCCGCGATGGCGCCGACGCAGATCAGGTCTTGGTCACTCATTGCAACAACTCCGAATTGACACAGATCGTCCCGGTCCATCCTCCGGCCCCGGCCTTGCATTCGTCCTGCATTAACTGCCGATCATAACGGATGCCAAGGACAAAGCCGAGCACCAGCACGGCCAGAAGGAACAGTAGTTTTCTCATTAACGGGTCTCGATCTTCAGGCTTGGGGCGCGGGTCTCCCAGCCCTTGGTTTCCAGTTCCGGCGTCAGGCTGTTGTCTTCGGGCCAGCCCATGCAAAGATAGGCCACCAGCGACCAGTCCCTTGGAACGGCAAGATCACGGTTCAGCCGCGCAGGGTCAAGCACGGAAACCCAGCCCAGCCCAAGGCCATGGGCGCGGGCGGTGAGCCATAGATAGTTGATCGCACCCACCACGGAATAGCGGCGCATCTCGGGCATTGTCCCGGCACCAAGGCCACTGCCCTTGTCGGTGCTCTCATCACAGTAAATCGCCAATTGCTCCGGCGCGTCGCTCATGCCCGAAAGCTTGAGCCCGGCATAGAGCGCGGCCTTCTCGCCGTCATATCCGGCAAGGGCGCGGGCATTGGCTGTTTCGAAATTCTCAAGCGCGGCTCGGCGCGCGGTGTCAGATTGCACGCGGATGATCCGCCATGGTTCCGACAGGCCCACAGAAGGGGCGAGGGTAAAGCTGTCGAGGCAGGTTTGCACCAGTGCCTCGTCCAGCGGGTCTGTGCGAAAGCGGCGCACATCGCGCCGCCATCGCATCAGGTCGTGCAGCCCGGCACGGAAGTCTTCAGAGAATGCATCCATGCCGGGCGCTCGCGGCTTATTCTGCGGAAGCTTCTTCGGCAGGGGCGTTGGCAGCTTCGGCAGCGGCAGCGGCTTTGTCGGCCTTTTCCTGCACGCGCTCTTGAGCTTTCTTGCCCGGTGCGCCCTTCTTGGGGTTGTTACGCTCGGTCTTTTCGCGAACGCCAGCGGCTTCCAGCATACGTGTCACGCGCTCGGTCGGCTGGGCGCCTTTGGCGATCCATGCTTCGATCTTTTCAACGTCCATTTTCACGCGGTCTTCGCTGTCTTTCGGCAGCAGCGGGTTGTATGTGCCCAGCTTCTCGATGAAGCGGCCGTCGCGCGGCATGCGGCTGTCGGCTGCAACGATACGGTAGAAGGGGCGCTTTTTGGAGCCGCCGCGGGCGAGACGAATTTTCATGGCCATGATGAGTAGTCCTTTGAGTTGGTGTGCAGGGTGGGGGTGACCCCCGCCTTACGTTTGGTGGCTTTTGTGGTGCTGAATGACTTCAGCGATGATGAAGTTCAGGAACTTCTTGGCGAATTCGGGGTCGAGGTCGGCCTCTTTCGCCAAATCTTCGAGCCGTGCGATCTGGGCCGCTTCGCGGGCTGGATCGGACGGGGGAAGGTCGTGTGTGGCCTTGAGTTTCCCCACGGCCTGTGTGTGTTTGAACCGCTCGCCCAGCGTATAGACGAGGATCGCGTCGAGCCGGTCGATCGAGGCGCGATGCCCCTTCAACAGCTCGGCGGCGCGGCTGGCGGTATCTGTGGTGGTGTCGGTCATTTCTTTTTCCCGAAACCGCTGAGGCCGCCGGGCAGGCCCATGCCGCCGCCGCCCATGCCGCCCAGACCGCCGGGCAGCTTGCCGCCCATCTGCTTGGCCGCCGCTTCCAGCGCCTTGGGGTCCATCTGGCTTGGGTCCATGCCGCCGGGCATCCCGCCCTTGCCCATCATGCCTTTCATGGCCTGCTTGAGCATGCCGCCTTTGCCCATTTTGCCCATCTTTTTCATCATGTCGGACATCTGGCGGTGCATCTTCATCAGCTTGTTGAGGTCAGAGACCTCCATGCCGGCACCGCGTGCGATGCGCTTTTTGCGGCTGGCTTGCAGCAGGGCAGGGTTGGCGCGCTCTTTCTTGGTCATCGACTGAATGAGGGCGATCTGCTGCTTGAGGATCTTATCGTCGAAACCGGCGTCTTCGACCTGTTTCGCCATTTTCCCCATGCCGGGCATCATGCCCATCATGCCCTGCATGCCGCCCATCTTGATCATCTGTTCAAGCTGCATCTTGAGGTCGTTCATATTGAACTGACCCTTCGCCATGCGCTTCATCATCTTCTCGGCCTGTTCGGCCTCGATGGTTTCTTGGGCCTTCTCGACCAGCGCGACGATGTCGCCCATGCCGAGGATACGGCCCGCGATGCGCTCAGGCTCGAAAGTCTCAAGCGCGTCCATCTTTTCGCCGAGACCGACAAATTTGATCGGCTGGCCGGTCACGGCACGCATCGACAGCGCCGCACCACCACGGCCATCGCCGTCCATCCGGGTCAGGACGACACCGGTGATGCCGATACGCTCGTCAAAGTTCTCGGCGGTGTGCACGGCGTCTTGGCCGGTCAGGCCGTCGACGACCAGCAATGTTTCACGTGGATTGGCCACGTCGCGCACGGCTTTGACCTGCTGCATCAACTCTTCGTCGATGGACAGGCGGCCCGCGGTGTCGAGCATATAGACGTCATAGCCGCCCAAGCCCGCCTGCGTTTTGGCGCGTTTTGCGATTTGCACGGGGCTTTCGCCTTTGACGATCGGCAGCGTGTCGACGCCGATCTGCGTGCCGAGGATGGCAAGCTGCTCCATCGCCGCGGGGCGGTTCACGTCGAGCGAGGCCATCAGCACGCGCTTGCCGTCACGCTCCTTCAAGCGTTTGGCGAGCTTCGCGGTGGAGGTGGTTTTACCGCCGCCCTGTAGACCGACCATCAGGATCGGGGCGGGCGGGCTGTCGATTTTCAGCGCGCCGGGCTCGCCTTCGCCTTTCAGCACGTCGATCAGCGCGTCATGGACGATCTTGACGACCTGCTGGCCGGGCGTGACCGATTTGGTCACCGCTTGGCCGGTCGCCTTGTCCTGCACTGCTTTAACAAAATCGCGCGCCACGGGCAGCGAAACGTCAGCCTCCAGCAGGGCGACGCGCACTTCACGCAGGGCGGTTTTGACATCTTCGTCGCTGAGCGCGCCTTGTTTGGTCAGGCGGTCAAAGACACCAGAGAGCCGTTCGCTGAGATTTTCAAACATGGGCACAGGGCCTTTCGGGTCGGTTGCACTTGCCCCTACTTAAGGACGCGCGCGAAAATGCACAAATGCCCCAGTGGGCGCAACGCGCTGACTGGGGGCGATCCCGACGCCATGCCGGGACCGGAAGGCAATGCTTCCGGAGATTGAGGGGCGTTTACGCGCTGGCGCGGCGCGAGTCAAGCCGGGCAGGGCGGGCGGCAAAGCACCGCCATGCAAAAGCCGCGCCCCGGTGACGGGATGCGGCTGTTTCTGAGCGTGAGGCTGCTTAGGCCGCGTCGCGCAGCGCGTCGATCTGGGCGTTGGCGCGGGCGATGGTGCCTTCGGCGTCCATGGCCAATTGGTCCGCCGCGACAAAGGTCACATCGGTGATGCCCAAGAACCCCAGCACAAAGCGCAGGTAGCCGCTGGCGAAATCGGCGGCGGAATCGATGCCGGTGCCGCCAGAGGCGAAGGCGACGATGACGCGCTTGTTCTCAAGCAGGCCAACGGGGCCGTCTGCCGTGTAGTTAAAGGTCACCCCGACGCGGGCGATCAGGTCAATCCACGCTTTCAACGATGCGGGAATGGTGAAGTTGTAGATCGGCGCGCTGATGACGATTGTATCGGCGGCTTGGACCTCGGCGACCAGCGCGTCGGACAGGGCGAGGGCTTCTTGATCCAAGGTGCTGCGCTCGTCGGCGGGTTTCACGCGGGCGCTGGCCCATGTGGAATCGATCAGCGGCAGGGGCTCAATGGCGATGTCGCGGGTAACCACATCGCTGTCACCAAGGGTTGAGATGATGCGGTCTGTCAGCTTACGGGTGACAGAGTTCTCGCGGTTCACGGATGTTTCGATACGCAGGGTGGCCATTTGGCGGCTCCTTGTTCCAAGGGTCAATCTGATGACATGGAATTGGGCATTGTGCTCCCGAACGCAACTGCCAGAATGAACGTGACCATGTTCGTAAATGCACAAGTCAGGAAGGCAGGGTGAACCATGGACAATTGGGATGAGATCAGGACGGCCTATCAGGTCGCGCAACTTGGCACCGTCAGCGGCGCGGCAGAGGTGTTGGGCGTGCATCATGCCACCGTTATCCGACATATTGATGCCTTGGAGGGGCGGCTTGGCGTGAAGTTGTTCCAGCGTCACGCGCGCGGTTATACGGCGACCGAGGCGGGCGAGGATCTGCTGCGGGTGGCGCGGGCCACGGATGATCAGTTCAGCCAATTGGCCGGGCGGATCAAGGGGCGCGGCAGTGACGTGTCAGGCGAATTGGTGATCACGTCGCTTGATTTCCTTGCCCCGCAACTGGCGCCATTGCTAAGCGAATTTCAGCGCCAGAACCCCGAATTGGTCGTGCGTTACCTGATCGGGGATCGCCTGTTTCGGCTGGAGTATGGCGAGGCCCATGTCGCCATCCGCGCCGGGGCCGCGCCGGACCAGCCCGACAATGTGGTGCAGCCCTATGCGCAACTTGCGGTCGGGGCCTATGCGAGCCGGGATTACGTGGCGCAATTCGGCATTCCGCAGGGGCCGGAGGACTACCACAAACACCGTTTCATCGCCGCCGATAACCGCGACAGCCGCGCGCCCTATCACAAGTGGCTTTGGGCCACGGTACCAGAGGAAAGCGTGACGTGGCGCAGCACCAGCGGCGCGGCGATGGAGGCGGCACTGCGGGCCGGGGCAGGAATCGGTGGCCTGCCCGCTGCCATGGGGCGCAATGATCCGCAGTTGGTCGAGATTCACGCCCCCCGTCCCGATTGGAGCAGTGCCCTGTGGTTGGTCACCCATGTTGATCTGCACCGGACCAGTAAGGTGCAGGCGGTGCTGCGGTTCCTGAAGGAACATGCCGAGGATGCGGTCACATGTCCCGAATAAGCGCTTCGGCGCAGGGGCATCTAGCGATGCTCTGTTTCTCGGCGCTGGTGGCGGGGTCATTCTCGCTTGGGGCGCAGGTTGCGAATGAGATCACGCCCACGGCCCTCAATGCCGTTCGGTTCGCCTTGGCCACGGTATTGGTCGGAGCTTTGGCTTGGGGACGGGGCGATATCAACCGGGCAGGCTTTGCAGCACCTTGGCGCTATTTCGTGTTGGCGGGGCTCTTTACACTTTATTTCGTGCTCATGTTCGAAGGGCTCAAGACCGCGCCGCCGGTGGCTGCGGCGGCTGTCTTTACCCTCGTCCCGGTCATGGCGGCCGGCTTCGCTTGGGTTTTGATGCGGCAGATTATGACGCCGCGCATGGCGCTGGCATTGGCGATCGGCGGGGCCGGGGCGCTGTGGGTGATCTTTCGCGGCGACCTCGCGGCTCTGTTGGCGTTCGACATCGGCCGGGGGGAGGCGATTTATTTCATCGGCTGCATCAGTCACGCACTTTATACGCCCATGGTGCGGCGGCTGAACCGAGGCGAGAGCGCGGTGATGTTCACCTTTGGCACCTTGCTGGCGGGAACGGTGCTGTTGGGGCTGTACGGCTGGCAGGATATCCGCGCGACGGACTGGGGTGCGCTTCGGCCCTTGGTCTGGATCACGATCCTATACGTTGCGGTCTTTGCCACGGCGGCCACGGTGGTTCTGTTGCAATTCGCGGCGCTGCGGCTGCCCTCGGCGAAAGTGATGGCCTATACCTATCTTACGCCAAGCTGGGTGATCCTTTGGGAGCTGGGTTTTGGCAATGCCCTGCCGGGCGGGCTGATTTGGGGTGGCGTCCTACTGACCATTCTGGCGCTTTACCTGCTGCTGCGCGACGACAGCGCGGAAAAAACACAAAAATTCAAAAAGATGCAGATTTGATGGAACCGGACCGCGTGATCCCGCGTTGGGGCGTGAAATCAAAGTGAAGGACACAACCATGCGTAGTATTATTTACCTGATCGGGTTGATCGTAGTGGTATTGGCTATTTTGCGTTTTGCATTCGGCGTCATCTGACCGTCGATTGATCCTCCCCTTGTCTTATTTACCTCGTGGCGAGGGGGGATCACTCTCTCTACTCAGACCCTGAGCGCGTCACGCCTTCCGCAGTCTCAGGCAGTTCGATTTCCAAAAATCGCTCGAAGGCATCAAGGTTCACCGGCTCAAACTGCCCGAACCCCTGCATCCAGACCGACGCATTCCGCAAAGCATCCGGTTCCAGTTTGCACCACTTCACACGGCCCCGCTTTTCCTGACTGATCAGCCCTGCCGCCGTCAGCACGCCCAAATGTTTCGAGATCGCGGCCAGCGACATCTCGAACGGCTCGGCCACGTCGGTCACGGCCATATCATCCTCCAGCAGCATCGCGAGGATGGCGCGGCGGGTGGGGTCCGCAAGGGCGGCAAACACCTGATCTAGGTCTTGGGTCATGTGCCTGCATAGCGCGGGGCGCGGGGGTGGGAAAGCAGCCATTGCGGCTAACTTAACCACCGGGTTGAATAAGCATCCGGCGCGGTTTCACTGGGATTTGCTTGCGCTGTTTCAAGGGTGCCACCGTCTCGCTCCGGCTAACCTACTGTAAAGACCCGAAAACCTGCGATGCCCAAGGTTGTTGACTCTAACCCGCCCTGACAGTAGCACCGCAGCAGATATTCCTAAGGGGATTTTGGTGTGACCAGCCCGGACCAACGGCAGCAGATGGAGCAGCTTGAGGCCAAACTGGCGGCTGCGAAACAACGCGGCGCACCCAAGCCCCGAGCGGATGAGCATTATTCTCAGGCCAATATGGCATGGCGGATGGTGATCGAACTTGTGGCCGGTCTTGGGATCGGTTTCGGCATCGGATACGGGCTTGATGTGCTCTTTGGCACGCTACCCATTTTCATGGTGCTCTTTGTAATGCTGGGCCTTGCGGCGGGGGTGAAGACGATGCTCCGCACCGCTGAGGAAATCCAGGGCAAACAACAGGCCGAACCGGCCGAACAGGATACGCCCCATTCGGGCAAGGACGAGGGAGCCTGAGATGGCAACAGAGACAAACGGCGCTGAAACAGGCGGTCTGGAATTCCACCCGATGGACCAGTTCATCGTATCGCCGCTTTTCAGCGATGATGCTTCCGTTGCTTGGTACACCATCACCAACGCCACCTTCTGGATGGCGCTGGCGGTTCTGGCCACTTTCGCGATGCTAGTTCTGGGCAGCGCGCGCCGCTCGGTCGTTCCGGGCCGGATGCAATCGGTTGCTGAGCTGGCCTACGGCTTCATCCACAAGATGGTCGAAGACATTTGCGGCAAGGAAGGGCTGAAGTTCTTCCCCTATATCATGACCCTGTTCATGTTTATCGTCATGGCCAACTTCCTCGGCCTGATCCCAACAGCCTTTACCCCCACCGCGCATTTTTCGGTGACCGTGGTGCTGGCGCTGGCCGTGTTCATCACCGTAACCGTCGTGGGCTTCGTCAAAAATGGCGCAGCTTTCCTGAGCCTCTTCTGGGTTTCCTCGGCCCCTCTGGCGCTGCGCCCGGTGCTGGCAATCATCGAATTGATCAGCTACTTCGTGCGCCCTGTTAGCCACTCCATTCGTCTGGCTGGTAACGTCATGGCGGGCCACGCGGTTATCAAAGTTTTCGCCGGTTTTGCTGCCATCGCAGTGATCTCTCCGGTGTCGGTACTCGCGATCACCGCGATGTACGGTCTCGAAGTGCTGGTGGCCTTTATCCAGGCCTATGTCTTTACCATCCTGACATGCGTGTACCTCAAGGACGCGCTGCACCCCGCACACTAACAACCCCAACAACGGCGGGGCTTCCCGTCAAAGTTTTAACTTCCAATCGTAAGGAGATACCCCAATGGAAGGTCAACTCGCACATATCGGCGCAGGCATCGCAGGTCTCGGCACAGGCATCGCAGCCCTGGGTGTCGGCAACGTTGCCGCCAACTTCCTGTCCGGCGCACTGCGCAACCCATCGGCAGCCGCAAGCCAGACAGCGACCCTGTTCATCGGCATCGCGTTTGCAGAAGCTCTGGGGATCTTCTCGTTCCTCGTCGCTCTGCTGCTGATGTTCGCTGTCTAAGCTCTCGGAACTGTAATCCTTACGAGCGGGCAGGCGCGCATCGCCGTGTCTGCCCGGCTGTAACGGCAAAGTTTCCAAGGAGAAGCCACGATGGCAACTGTAACAACCAGCGACGGGCTGGCCGACGCGACCGGCATTGCGACCCATGCTGCCGAAACGCCAGGCATGCCGCAGCTGAACTTTGATCACTGGGGCAACCAGATTTTCTGGCTGATCCTCGCGCTGATCGCCACCTACCTGATCCTGTCGCGCGTGGCTCTGCCTCGTATCGGTGCGGTTCTGGCTGAACGCCAAGGGACCATCACCAATGACATCGCGGCTGCCGAAGACCTTAAGGTCAAGGCACAGGAAGCCGAAGCCGCCTATGACAAGGCCCTGATCGACGCCCGTGCCGAGGCACAGCAGATCGTGGCCCAAGCCAAAGCGGACATGCAGGCTGATCTGGATGCCGAAATGGCCAAGGCCGATGCCGAGATTGCCGCGCAAGTGGCGGAATCGGAAAAAGCCATCGCCGAAATTCGCGCGGGCGCCATGGACAACGTACAAGCCGTTGCCAAGGACACCGCAGAAGCGCTTGTTGCCGCCCTTGGTGGCACGGCAGATGCTACAACCGTTGATGCCGCCGTCGACGCGCGGATGAAAGGATAAGCCATGACCAAATCCATGCGCCTGACACTTTCGACCCTGCTCGCTGGCATGGTGGCTTCGCCTGCTTTTGCGGCCACCGGACCTTTCTTCTCGCTGCGCAACACGGACTTCATCGTGCTGCTGGCCTTCCTGCTGTTCCTCGGTATCTTGATCTATTTCAAGGTTCCGACGCTGTTGATCGGCATGCTCGACAAACGCGCCGATGGCATCAAGACCGAGCTGGAAGAAGCCCGCGCCCTGCGTGAAGAAGCGCAGACTTTGCTCGCCTCCTATGAGCGCAAGCAGAAAGAGGTGCAGGACCAAGCGGATCGCATCGTGTCTTCCGCCAAGGAAGATGCCCGTCTTGCTGCCGAACAGGCACGGGCGGATATGGCCAAGTCGCTTGACCGTCGCATGGCTGCCGCGAAGGACCAGATCAGCTCGGCCGAGGCCGCCGCTGTGAAGGAAGTCCGCGACCAAGCCGTGACGATCGCTGTGGCCGCTGCGCGCGATGTGATCGCCAAGCAGATGACCGCTGCACAGGGCAACAAGCTGATCGACGATGGCATCGCCCAAGTCGAAGCCAAGCTGCACTAAGCCAGCGCCCCATCGAATTTTGAAAGCCCCGGTTTCGCCGGGGCTTTTTCTTTTGGGTTAGGCTTTTATTAACCCAACCGCGACAGGCTCAAACCATGCGTTTGCTCCTTATCATTGCGGTGGTGATCGGCCTTGCGGCCTGTACGGCGCCTAGTCGGGACTTCAGGGGCATTCCGGCCCAACGCATTACCGTGGAGGGTTCGGTGTTCGATGTGCGTGTCCGGGGGGAGCGGGCGGAAGCGGTGCGGGTGAACACCCAATACGCGCCGCGCTTTGGCCCCATCCGCGGGCGGGCGGGGCGTGCGATGGCACAGTCGAGCGGCTGCGAGGTGAAAGAGGTCTTGGGCGATCAGGCGCTGGCCGTTGGCGTGTTGGATTGCGACTAGAGGGCGCTTGCTGTGGTTGAGGCGGAACACCGGGCTGTGACTTGGACGGCGTCAGAATGACGACACGCGCCGATCCGGCGGGGCTGGCGGAGGCCAGTCTCGGAAATGGCCGAGAGACGACAATATCTTGTGGATAACCGCCGACCGCCCCCTGTCCCTTGGGGCTTTTGATTGACTCGGACCCGTGCCAAACGGCAAGTTCGCCGCTCAGGCAAGAATCAATCACGGCAGGGCAAACTTGCGTTTTTCCAAACTCAGATTAACCGGCTTCAAAAGCTTCGTGGACCCGACTGACCTCGTCATTTCAGACGGGCTGACCGGGGTCGTGGGGCCGAACGGCTGTGGCAAATCCAACCTGCTCGAAGCCTTGCGGTGGGTCATGGGCGAAAACCGCCCGACCGCCATGCGGGGCGGCGGCATGGAAGACGTGATCTTTGCCGGGGCCGCCTCGCGCCCGGCGCGTAACTTTGCCGAAGTGGCGCTGCATCTCGACAACAGCGACCGGCTGGCACCTGCGGGCTTTAACGAACAAGACGCGCTTGAGATCGTGCGCCGCATCACCCGCGATGTCGGCAGCGCCTACAAGGTGAACGGCAAGGATGTCCGGGCGCGGGATGTGCAGATGCTCTTCGCCGATGCCTCCACCGGGGCGCATAGCCCGGCGCTGGTCCGGCAAGGGCAGATTGCAGAGCTGATCAACGCCAAGCCGAAAAGCCGCCGCCGCATTCTGGAAGAGGCTGCGGGCATTTCCGGGCTCTACCAGCGCCGCCATGAGGCCGAATTGAAACTTAACGGGGCCGAACAGAACCTCGCCCGTGTTGATGATGTGGTTGAACAATTGGCCGCTCAATTGGCCACGCTGGCCCGGCAAGCGCGGCAGGCCGCGAAGTACCGCGAGATTGGCGAAGCGCTGCGCCGCGCCGAGGGCTCGTTGCTCTACCGCCGCTGGCGCGAAGCAGACGAGGCGCGCGGCAAGGCCGAGGATGACCTGCGCGCCCGTGTTGCCGCAACGGCAGAGGCCGAAGCGCAGGTGCGGCGCGTGGCGGAAGGGCGGGAGGAGGCCGAGGCCGCCTTGCCCGCCTTACGCGAGGAAGAAGCGATTGCGAGTGCGATTCTGCAACGTCTGACCACACAGCGCGACACGCTGGCCGATCAAGAAACCCGTGCCGCGTCATTGATCGACACCCTGACCAGCCGCATCACCCAGTTGACCCGCGATATCGAGCGGGAAGGCGGGCTGAACCGCGACGCGGAAGAAACGATCGAGCGCCTCGAAAGGGAAGCGTCCGAGCTTGCCACAGCCGATGAGGGGCACGACAGCGCGCTTGAGGCGGCGGCAGAGGCCGCGCGCGAGGCGGCGGAAGTCTTGCAGACCCGCGAGGCGGACCTTTCCCAGCAGACCGAAGATGTCGCCCGTTTGGCGGCGCGGCACAGCTCGGCCGAACGTCTGCTTCAAGACAGCCGCAAAACGCTAGAGAAGTCGGAAGCCGAAGCCCGCAAGGCCCGCGCTGCAGTCGCTCAAAGCCAAGCGACCCTCGACAAAGCTGGTGTGGATTTCGCAGCGGCCCAGCAGGCCGAGGCGAGCGCCGTTAGTGCCTCAGCCGCGGCGGATGCGGCTCTTTTGGCTGCGGAAGAAACCCGCGCCGACACGCAGTCGCGCGAAGCCGATGCCCGTGCAGAGCGGTCCGAGGCCGAGGGCGAGGCCAATGCGCTGCGCGCAGAGGTGGGCGCGCTGGCAAAGCTGGTCGAACGCGACACGGCGGAAGGCGGGCAGATCCTCGACCGGTTGCAGGTCGAACATGGGTTTGAAAAGGCGCTTGGCGCGGCTTTGGCCGATGACCTGCGCGCGCCGGAAGTTGCTACCGATCGACCCTCCGGTTGGTCGATCTTGGCGGGCTACCTAGAGGCGCAGCCGCTGCCCGAAGGGGCGACGCCGCTGACGCAGCATGTCACGGTCCCGAAGGTGCTGGAACGCCGCATGAGCCAGATTGGGCTGGTGGATCCTGAGGCGGGCGCGCGGCTTCAGGCGCAGTTGCTGCCCGGGCAACGGCTGGTCTCGGCAGAGGGTGATCTTTGGCGGTGGGACGGGTTCCGAGCCATGGCCGAGGATGCGCCATCGGCTGCGGCCCTGCGCCTGCAGCAGTTGAACCGGTTGGAAGTTCTGAAACAGGCGCTGGAACAGGTGAGCGAACGTGCCGATGCGGCACGGGCCACGCATGAAACCCTGCAGCAGCAGTTGGCCGAGCAGGCCGAGGCCGACAAACGTGCCCGCGAAGCGCGGCGCGACGCGGATCGACAGGTGGCCGAAGCGGGGCGCGCCCTGAGCCGGGCGGAGGCGGATCGCAACCTTGTTCAAAGCCGTCTGGAATCCCTTGGCCTTGCCGTGAAGCGCCATGAGGAGGCCGCGATTACCGCGCGGGCCGAGGTGATGGACGCCGAACGTACCTTGGCGGGCTTGGACGATCTTGCCGCTGCCCGTGCGACTGTCGACGATATCCGCATGACGGTCGAAGCGTCCCGGATCACGATGATGTCGCGCCGCTCGGCCCATGACGAATTGCGCCGCGAAGGCGAAGCCCGCAGACGCCGGGTGCAAGAGGTCTCGAAAGAGGCCAGCGGCTGGCGGCACCGGTTGGAGACAGCGGGCAAGCGCACCGCCGAATTGGTTGAACGCAAAGCCGCCTCCGAGGCGGAGTTGGCCGAGGCGGGTGCCGTGCCGGCGGAAATCGCGGCGAAGCGGGAAGAATTGTCAGGTGCGATCACCGCAGCCGAAACGCGACGCACCCATGCGACCGACACGCTGGCCGCCGCCGAAGCTGCGCTGAAGGCGGCGACGGATGCCGAACGCGACGCGGAACGGCAGGCCTCGGACGCGCGGGAAGCCCGCGCCCGGGCCGAGGCGCGCAGCGATGCCGCGCGTGAGACGGTGACCCATGCGGCGGACCGTATTCAAGACGAGCGGCAAGTCACGCCCGAGGTCCTGCGCGATGCGCTGGACATCGAGGCGGATCAGACCCCGCCGGTGGACGCGCTGGAAGAGGACGTAAATCGTTACAAAAGGCAGCGGGATTCCTTGGGCGCGGTGAACCTGCGCGCCGAGGATGACGCCAAAGAGATACGCGAAGAGCACGGCGCGCTGCTGACCGAGAAGGCCGATTTGGAAGAGGCAATCAAGACCCTGCGCAGCGGGATCGCGGGCCTCAACCGCGAGGGGCGGGAGCGGCTGCTTACGGCCTTTGAACAGGTGAACGCGAACTTCTCTATGCTGTTTACCCACCTCTTTGGTGGCGGCGAGGCGAACCTCGTGATGGTCGAAAGCGATGATCCATTGGAAGCCGGGTTGGAGATCCTGTGCCAACCGCCGGGCAAGAAGCTGAGCACCCTGAGCCTGCTGTCGGGCGGGGAGCAGACCTTGACCGCGATGGCGCTGATCTTTGCCGTGTTCTTGGCCAATCCGGCGCCGATCTGTGTGCTGGACGAGGTCGACGCGCCGCTTGATGACGCAAATGTGACCAGGTTCTGCGATCTGCTGGATGAGATGTGTCGTCAAACCGATACGCGGTTCCTGATCATCACGCACCATGCGGTGACGATGGCTCGGATGGACCGGCTCTTTGGGGTGACCATGGCGGAGCAGGGGGTCAGCCAGTTGGTTTCTGTCGATCTTAAGAAAGCGGAAACCCTGGTCGCGTAAAGGTGGGAGACGCCGGTTGCGAGGACCGGCCCTTAAAGCGTGCGCGCATCAGGTTGCCGCGGGGTTGCGTGCTGCCGTGAAGCTGTTGCAAGCCGCGTGGCCGAGGCCGTAGTTAGCGTGGACAGAGAGCCGCGATCAGCTTTTGCGCGACACTGTGACGCCAGAGACGTCCTCAATAAACGTTAGAATTCGGGCCTTTACCGCATCGTCCTTGATGGAGCCGATGGCATTCACGATCTCAAGGGAGGGGTCATTGCTGTTCTCGGGGTGGTCGTCATCCAGCCCTTCGAAGAAATAGCCGGGGGTCACATTCAGTATCCGGGCAAGCTCATGCAGGCGGCTGGCGGCAATCCGGTTGGAGCCGATTTCATACTTCTGGATCTGCTGAAACGACAGCTTGAGTTCACGCGCCACATCGGTCTGGGATTGCCTTCGCAGGGTGCGGGCCTGCTTGAGTCGGCGACCGACGTGAACGTCTACAGGGTGGGACATAGTTCAATACCTCAGGTTGAGTACAATACATTCACTACCCGCAATGTGTTGAGGATCAATTGCCTAGATATGGCCCCTTTGGGTTAACCGATTTACCTTGGCTGGATGGATTATGTTGCGTTACCGGATGATTCATGTACCATCCGTTGCCTATGAACCAACATATGTCCGATATTGAGCCGGTCGCACCCGTGCCCCCGACTCCGCAAAAGGACCCTGCGCCGGCCCTTTTGTTCGAGATGATACGCTCATTCGTGACTTTGGCGCAAACGCTGAACCTCAGCCATGCGGTTGCTCAACTGGCAAGCACGCGGCAAACGGTTCGGCGGCATATCCAGCAATTGGAAAAGGCGATGGGCGCGCCGCTGTTCACGATTGAGAACCGGCGCTATTCCCTGACTAAGGCTGGCGTGGAGGCCTTGCCCGAAGCGCGCGATATCATTGACCGGGGCAAGCTGTGGCTGGATGGCAAGACGCGCCACGCCGACGGGATGCTGCGCCTTTCGCACGAAGAGCCGAACGGGTGGAGTTTTCACCAGCAGCAGCAGCCCTTGTCGCTGATCTGGGATGGGGGCTCCGCGATGATGCAGGCCGCGCTTCAGGCGTGGTGCATGAGCCGGGGAGAGTTGGAGAGCGAAGCCTTTCGCGCCATGCGCCCCTATGTGCTGGTGTATCGCGACTCGCCCAATGGATGGATCTGTACCGAAGTGGGGGAGAAATCGTTCTACACGCAGTGGTGGGGCTGGACCAACGCGCGCAGCAGCATCGGACGGCCACTGAAGCTGTTTCCGGGCGGGCCCGAGTTTGAGAATATGCTGAACTTCCCCTTTCGAGAGGTGGAGGCGACCTGTGGCGTTCGGTTGGACGAGGTGGTTACCCAAATCCCACGCGAAGAGGGTGGCGAGCCGGTGCCCTTGGCCTACAAACGCCTGCTGATGGCCGGGCGGTATCCGGACAAAAGCTTTGCCCTGATCGCGGCGGTGGACCGGTCGACCTCAGTGAATATCGCCGGTGTTGATGACAGCTTCCTGCGCGAGATGCCTTTGGACGCAAAAGTAACATTCGCAGGCTGACGAACGTTGAGGGCAAGATGCAAAAAGGGCCGCCCATCAAGGCGGCCCTTTCTGTTTTGGATGCTAACGCAAAGGCTTAGCTGATCGCTGCGGCTTTCACATCATCGTCGATATAGGGCAGGTATTGTTCAAAGTTGTCCGAGAACATCTTGACCAGTTTGGCCGCCTGACGGTCATAGGATTCCGGATCGTCCCATGTGCGGCGCGGGTCGAGCAGGATGTCGGCGACGCCGTTGACCGAAACCGGAACGTCGAAGCCAAAGTTCGGGTCTTTGCGGTATTCAGCCTCTGCCAGACGCCCCTCAAGCGCGGCACTCAGCAAAGCGCGGGTGGCTTTGATCGGCATCCGCGAGCCGGTGCCGTAGGCGCCGCCGGTCCAGCCGGTGTTGACCAGCCAGCAGGTGGCACCATGCTGGGCGATCTTCTCGCGCAGGAGGTTGCCGTAGACCTCGGGGCGGCGCGGCATGAAGGGCGCGCCGAAACAGGTGGAGAATGTGGGCTCAGGCTCGGTCACGCCACGCTCGGTGCCCGCCACCTTGGAGGTGAAGCCCGACAGGAAGTGGTACATCGCCTGCGCCGGGCTGAGCCGCGCGATCGGAGGCAGCACACCGAAGGCGTCGCAGGTCAGCATGATGATGTTCTTGGGGTGGCCGCCGACGGCCTTCTCGCTGGCGTTGGAAATATAGTGCAGCGGGTAGGCGGCGCGCATGTTGGCCGTGAGCGAGTCGTCATCGAAGTCCAGCTCGAAGGTATCGGGATCGAAGACCATATTTTCGATCACGGTGCCGAATTTAGAGGTCGTCGCGTAGATTTCCGGCTCTGCCTCGGGGTTGAGGTTGATGGTCTTGGCATAGCAGCCGCCTTCGAAGTTGAAGGTGCCGTTGTCGGACCAGCCGTGCTCATCGTCGCCGATCAACGTGCGCTCAGGGTCAGCCGAGAGGGTGGTTTTGCCGGTGCCCGACAGGCCGAAGAAAACGGCCGTATCAACGGGGTTTCCGGTGGCATGGTTGGCCGAGCAGTGCATCGGCATGATGCCTTTCTCAGGCAGCAGGTAGTTCAGCAGGGTGAAGACCGACTTTTTGTTCTCGCCCGCGTATTCAGTGCCGCCGATGAGGATCATCTTGCGGTCGAAGTTCATCGCGATCACTGTCTCGCTGCGGCAGTTGTGCTTGGCCGGATCAGCCTGGAAGCTGGGGCAGTTGATCACGGTGAAATCGGCGGTGAAGTCCTGCAGCGCTTCGGCATCGGGGCGGCGCAGCATGGTGCGGATGAAAAGCCCGTGCCATGCCAGTTCCGTTACCATCCGTACGTTGATCGCATGCTTGGGGTCTGCTCCGCCAACGAGGTCTTGGACGAAGTAGTCTTTGCCCTGCATATGGCCGATCATGTCTTGATAGAGCGCGTCAAACCCTTCGGGCGACATCTCGGCGTTGTTTTCCCACCAGATGCTGTCGGCCACGCTGTCGGTTTTGACCACATGTTTATCTTTGGGCGACCGGCCTGTGAACTTGCCGGTGGTCACCAGAAAGGCACCGCCTTTGCCAAGGCTGCCTTCGCCCCGTTTCAATGCCGCCTCGACCAGCGCAGGCTCGGTCAGGTTGTAATAGACATCGCCGAGCCCGCTGATCTGTTGATCTTCGAGGCTGAACTGCGGGTTTACCCGTCCAAATGTCATGTGATGTCTCCTGTGGTAGCGCGTGAGCAGCGCAGTACGTGTCCGAGCGGGCGCAATTGCCCTGGGCATCGGGGGCCTTGAGAGCCTCTTAACACGGGCGTTTTCAGGTTGAACAGGCAGCTTTGTCACAGTTAGCGCCATCATGTAAAACTTTGTTTCGAAGCGCTTAGATCCCGGCCCAAAGCGATGCGCACCGCCCTAGTCTTATCTTGGGTAAGAGTAATTAAAGTGCGGCAATTTAGCCATTCCTAACCAAATTATGACCGAATTGGTGCATCTCAAAGGCACGATTCGCACTTAAGGATTGATTCGATCTGTAATATTGGAGATCACTGACTCCAAAAATAAGAACGAATTGAGCAGCATAAGGAAGCAGGCAATGTCAAAGATTGCATTGGTAGACGATGACAGGAACATCCTGACATCTGTTTCGATGACTCTTGAAGCTGAAGGCTTCGAAGTGGAGACCTACAACGACGGTCAAGCCGCGTTGGACGCCTTCAACAAGAAACTGCCGGATATGGCAGTGCTGGACATCAAGATGCCCCGCATGGACGGCATGGATCTGCTGCAACGTTTGCGTCAGAAAACCGCGATGCCGGTGATCTTTTTGACCTCCAAAGATGATGAGATCGACGAGGTGCTGGGCCTGCGCATGGGGGCCGACGACTACGTCAAAAAGCCGTTCAGCCAGCGCCTGCTGGTCGAGCGTATTCGCGCCCTTTTGCGCCGCCAAGACGCGGTGGAGACGAATGAGGTCGGCGATACCGAAGAGACCAAAGTGATGGAACGTGGCGATCTGCGGATGGACCCGTTACGCCACGCGGTCAGCTGGAAGGGCAAGGACGTGTCTCTGACCGTGACCGAATTCCTGCTGTTGCAGGCTCTCGCACAGCGCCCAGGTTTCGTGAAATCGCGCGACCAACTGATGGACGTGGCCTATGACGATCAGGTCTATGTGGATGACCGGACGATCGATAGCCACATCAAGCGCCTGCGCAAAAAGATGCGCAGCGCAGATGATGAATTTTCGGCGATCGAGACGCTTTACGGCATCGGCTATAGATATAACGAAGAGTAAACCCGGCGCTTAACGCGGGTCGAAAGGAAGCTTGTGCGGGACATGGCTGCTGGCAGGGACGGTGATGTTGTACTGGGGGACGATTGGGTCACTCCTGACAGTGCCGCGCCGGATGAAATTCGGGTCAAGCGCGAACGGCGGGGGCTGTTCTCGCTCCGCTCCTCGCCGCTGACACGCAAGATCATTACCTTTAATCTCATCGCGCTCAGCGTTCTGGTGGCGGGGATCCTCTACCTCAATTCCTCGCGCGACAGTCTGGCGCTACAACGCGCCGCGGCGCTGGTGTCCGAGACGGAGCTGATCGCCGATGTGATCGAAGCGCAGCTTCCCGCAGGCGCGCCTGTGAACCTGACCACCGGCGACGGTGTCGACGTGGCCGCCACGCTTGAGGGGCTGGACCTGCGCGGCGGCATCGAAGTTTTCGTCTATGACCCGGCGGAAACGCTGGTGGCCCGCACCGCTGGCAGCCTGACCGTCGCCGAAGCCCTCGCCGCTTCCGAGGCGGGCGAGCGGACGCTGTTGAACGACGGGTTGAACTGGCTTTGGGAGCGTGTCTCGGCCCCCTTCGGCACGGATGAGGTCACCGCCTCCCCACCGCTCGAAGAACAGTTGCGCGGCATGGTCGGCACCAGCGTGACCGGCGGCACCCGGCTGGAAGGCACGCTTGCCATCGAAGGAGGCACGCTGTTCAGCGTGGTGACCCCCATCATGCAGGGCGACACCCCCGTCGGCGTGGTCGCCGTGGCCAGCGCGGCGGGAGAGATTGACCGCCTTGTGCGCAGCGAACGTGAGCGCGTTTTGCAGATGTTCGTCATCGCCACACTGGTCTCTATCGGGCTCAGCCTCGTGCTGGCCTCGACCATTGCCAACCCGCTGGCCGAACTGTCCACTGCCGCCGAACTTGGCCGCGACAAGGATGCGCGCAAGATGAACCCCGGCCGCATCCGCATCCCCGACCTGACCGCGCGCCCCGACGAGATCGGCCGCCTGTCAGGCGCACTGCGCGGGATGGTCTCGGCGCTTTACAACAGGATCGACGGTAACGAACAATTCGCCGCCGATGTGGCCCATGAGATCAAGAACCCGCTCGCCTCTCTGCGGTCTGCTGTCGGCACCCTGCGCATGGTCAAACGCGACGACCAACGCGAGAAGCTGCTGGATGTGATTGAGCATGACGTGCGCCGCCTCGACCGGCTGGTCAGCGACATCTCCAACGCCTCGCGGCTTGATTCCGAACTGGTCAAGGAAGAGGAAGAGCCCTTCGACCTGCTGCAAATGCTGGGCAATCTGGGCCAGTATCTGGGCGAGGATGCGAAATCCAAGGGCATCGACTTTATCACCGATCTGCCCGCCGCGCCGATCACCGTACATGGGCTTGAGGCCCGCTTGGCGCAGGTGTTTGTGAACCTTATCACCAACGCGATCTCTTTTTGCGAAGATGGAGATGCGATCCGGGTCTGGGCGCGCAAGCGTGCCAACCGCGTGCTGATCGTGGTCGAGGACACCGGCCCCGGCATTCCCGAACAGGCGCTTGGCAAGATTTTCAAACGCTTCTATTCGCAGCGCCCGGAAGAGCATTTCGGCAATAACTCCGGCCTGGGCCTCGCGATCTCGAAACAGATCGTCGAAGCCCACGGCGGGGTGATCTGGGCCGAGAATATTCGCCCAACTGAGGCCGACATCACCTCCGAACCGCTCGGCGCGCGTTTCGTCGTGGGGCTGCCTACATAAAGCACGGGCGCGGGGCCTGATATGACAGTCGAGCGCGAAAACCTCCACGCCAGCTGCGTGGCGATCAACGGGCGTGGGGTGCTGATCCTCGGCCCCTCCGGCGCGGGCAAATCGGCCCTTGCCTTGCAATTGATCGCCCTCGGCGCCACGCTGGTGGCAGATGACCGAACCGATGTCACCCGCCATGGCGAGCAGGTGATCGCCAGCGTTCCTGACACGATCCGCGGCCTGATCGAGGCGCGTTACGTGGGCATCTTGCGGGTCGCAGATCACGGCCCCGTGCCCTTGGGCCTTGTCGTCGATCTGGCCTATACCGAACACCAGCGCCTTCCAGAGCGCCACAGCCATCTGATACAGGGTGTCACGTTGCCCTGTTTTCACAAATGCGATAGCGCTCATTTTGCGGCAACAATTCATCTGTATATAGCAGGTGTGAAAGAACCGAATTGATCAGTCAGACCTCATCAACAGACCCCGCCACTCGGCGGTTGGTCCTTGTCACCGGCCCTTCGGGCGCCGGACGTTCCTCTGCGCTTAACGTGCTGGAGGATGCGGGCTTTGAGGCGATCGACAATCTGCCGCTGCGTTTGCTGCCCGCGCTGCTTGACCGTCCCGGTGATGCGCAATCGGTGGCCTTGGGCATCGACGCGCGCAACCGCGACTTCTCAACCGAAGGTGTGCTGGAACTGATGGGCCGCCTGTCGGCCGAGCAGGGGTGGAGCGCAGAGCTGCTTTATCTCGACTGTGCTCCCGATGTGCTGTTGCAGCGGTTTTCCGAAACCCGCCGCCGCCACCCGCTGGCCCCCGCCGACCGCCCAGTTGACGGCATCACCCGCGAGCAAGAGCTGCTACACCCGATCCGCGCCCGCGCCGATGTGTTGATCGACACGACCACGCTCAACGTCCACGAGCTGCGCGCCGAGGTGGAGCAGTGGTTCGCCCCCGGCGGCCAGCGTCACCTCACGGTCTCGGTGCAGAGCTTCTCCTACAAACGCGGCCTGCCGCGCGGCGTCGATGTGGTGCATGACTGCCGTTTCCTTAGAAACCCCTATTGGGTGCCTGAATTGCGCAGTAGCAACGGGCGGGATGCGGCTGTCGCGGCCCATGTGGCAGGCGATAAGCGCTACACAGATTTCGCCGATAAGGTGCTCGACCTTAGCCTGCTGTTGCTGCCCGCCTACCGCGAAGAGGGCAAATCGCATATCTCCATCGCATTTGGCTGCACGGGTGGCCAACACCGTTCCGTCGCCATGGCGGAAGATCACGCTTTGCGCCTTGCAGAGCAGGGCTGGCAGGTGTCAATTAGGCACCGTGAGCTGGACCGTCAGCATCGTGAGGAAAACAAGCCGTGATCGGGATCGTCATCGTCGCACATGGGGGGCTGGCGCAAGAGTATCTTGCCGCGATCGAACATGTCGTGGGATCCCAATTCGGCGTACGCGCCATCGCGATTGAGCCCGACCACGACCGCGCCGACAAAGAACGCGAGATCTGCACCGCCGCCGATGCGGTGGACCAAGGCGCCGGCGTTGTGGTCGTCACCGATCTTTTCGGCGGATCACCCTCAAACCTCAGCCTCTTGGCGTGCCGCCCGGAAAACCGCCGGATCATCTACGGCGCGAACTTGCCAATGTTGATCAAACTCGCCAAATCGAGGCATATGGATGTGCCCGATGCCGTGCGTGCCGCACTCGAAGCTGGTAAGAAGTATATTGACAGCCAGAATGTCAGCGCAGGTTAGAAGGCCCCAGTACGTCATGCCCGAATTTTCTTTAAAGATCGTAAACGAAAAAGGCCTGCACGCGCGCGCCTCCGCCAAATTGGTAGAAGTGGTCGAGGCTTTCGATGCCCGCGCCGAAGTCAGCAAGGATGGCATGTCGGCCTCAGGCGACAGTATCATGGGGCTCTTGATGCTCGGCGCGTCCCGCGGCACCTCGATTGATGTCCAAACTTCCGGCCCCGATGCCGATGCCTTGGCCGACGCTTTGACCGCCCTCGTGGCGGATAAGTTCGGCGAAGGGTACTAGGCCCGCCGGGCGGGAAAAAGGATCCTCCGACCCCATGGATGACGCGCAAAAGCAGGCGGCCAAACCGGCCCAGACAGGTGACGGTACGGTGACCTTCACCAAATACGACCGCCGCAGCCTGTCTTATGCCTCGACTTTCGATGACCCATGGAAGGCGCGTGTGATCTCCGCGATGGAGCTTTTCACAGGCAAGCTCAAAATCCTGCGCCTGATCCGCAAGTTTGAGCAACGCGGCACCCCCTCGGGCCAAGCCTTCTGGCGCGCCGCACTCGACACGATGGGCATCGATCTCACCACCCCGCAAGAGCAGCTTGACCGCATCCCCAAAGAAGGGCCGGCCGTGGTTGTGGCGAACCACCCCCACGGCATGGTCGACGGCATGATTTTCGCCGATCTCATCGGCCGTGTGCGCCCCGACTACCGTATCCTCACCCGGTCACTGCTCACGTCGATCGACGAGGTGGCCGGCAGCTACATGATCCCGGTGCCTTTCCCGCACGACCCGGATGCGCAGCGTAAAGGCGTTGAAATGCGCGCCAAAGCCATGGCCCACCTCAAAGACGGCGGCGTTGTGGCGCTATTCCCCTCCGGCGTCGTTGCCGCATCAGAAAGCTGGTGGGGCCCGGCGGTCGAAGCAGAATGGAACGTTTTCACCGCCAAGATGATCCGCCGCTCTGGTGCGCAGGTGGTCCCGATGCGCTTCCCCGGTCAGAACAGCCGCGCCTATCAGATCGCGAACAAACTCAGCCCGATGCTGCGCCAAGGGTTGTTGCTGCATGAAATCGCCCACGCCTGCGACAAGCCCCAAGGACCGATCGTCGGCCATCCGCTTGCCCAAGAAGAGATCGACCGCTGGACCGACGACCCGCGCGGCTTCATGGCTTGGCTCCGCGCCCACACTTTGGCGCTGACCAACTGATCTTCATCCTTTTAAAAATACCCGCGGGGGAATCGCGCCATTGGCGCGATGGGGGCAGGGCCCCCAACACCCTTACGGCTTAGCGCGTCGGTACCGGTGTCTCGCCCCGGTAATCATAGAACCCGCGCTGCGTTTTGCGGCCCAACCACCCGGCTTCGACATATTTGGTCAGCAGCGGGCAGGGGCGGTATTTCGTATCGGCCAGCCCATCATGCAGCACGTTCATGATCGCCAGACAGGTGTCCAGACCGATGAAATCCGCCAGTTCCAGAGGGCCCATCGGATGGTTGGCCCCCAGCTTCATCGAACTGTCGATCGACTCGACGTTGCCGACCCCTTCATAAAGCGTATAGACCGCCTCGTTGATCATCGGCATCAGGATGCGGTTCACGATAAAGGCTGGGAAATCCTCGGCCGATGCGGCGGTCTTGCCCAAGCGGTCCACCACGGCTTTGCAGGCGTCATAGGTCTCCTTATCCGTGGCGATGCCGCGGATCAGTTCGACCAATTGCATCACCGGCACAGGGTTCATGAAATGAAAGCCCATGAATTTCTCGGGGCGGTCGGTGCGGCTGGCCAGACGGGTGATCGAGATCGAAGAGGTGTTCGAGGTCAGGATCGTCGTCGGTTTCAGATGCGGGATCAGATCTTCGAAAATCGCCTGTTTCACCGTTTCCCGTTCCGTGGCGGCTTCGATCACCAGATCGCTCTGGCCCAGATCGCTCAGCGTCTGGGTCGTGGTGATGCGCGCCATGGCGGCGTCGCGCTCGGCGGCGGTGATCTTTTCGCGGCTGACTTGACGGTCCATATTGCCGGTCACGGTTTTCATCGCTTTGGCCAGCGCATCGGCGCTGACATCGTTCAGCAGCACGTCGTAGCCCGCCAGCGCCATGACATGGGCGATCCCGTTGCCCATTTGCCCTGCTCCCACGATACCGATTTTCTGGATGTCCATGGCCTGTCCTTTGCTTGAGTTCGGCGCACAATAGGGCGCGTGGCGGGGGTGCCGCAAGGGCAGCTGTTTACGAAAACTCACGGCAAATTCGCCCTTTAACAGAATCGCAGCCCCTACCGTGCAATCTGGCTTTGGGTGAACAACAAAGGTGGGTTCAATGACCTATGACGCAGTGGGGCCAGCGCCTCTGGACTATTTGCCATGCCGCTATGGCACCTCAAAGCTGATGTTTCGCGGCCCCCGCCGCAGGCTGGAGGCGCCCTATATCGCCTTTCTCGGCGGGACGGAGACCTATGGCAAATTCATTGAGGAGCCGTTTCCCGCGCGGGTCGAAGCCGAGATCGGCAAGACCTGCGTGAATTTCGGCTTTCCCAACGCGGGGATCGACGCCTTTGCGCATGATCCTTTCGTCGCGCAGGCCGCTTCGCAGGCGGATGTGACGGTAGTTCAGGTCATGGGCGCGCAGAACATGACCAACCGTTTCTATTCGGTCCACCGGCGCCGGAACGACCGGTTTGTCGGGGCCTCCGCGCTGTTGCAGACGATCTACCGCGAGGTCGATTTTTCCCAGTTCCACTTCAACCGCCACATGCTGACCCACCTCATGCAAGTCTCGCCCGAGCGGTTTGAGGCTGTGCGCGCAGAGCTGCAGCAGGCCTGGCTGGCGCGCATGCGCTTGATGCTAGGGCAGATACAGGGGCGCACGCTTTTGCTTTGGCTGGCCGACCGCCCGCCGGTCGCGGAGGCAGAGCAGCCGGTGGGGGAGTTGGGCCATGATCCGCTGTTCGTGACCCGCGAAATGTTGGACGCGGTGGCCCTACATGCCACGGCCAAGATCGAGGTCGTCTCTCCCAAAGACCCCTTTGCCGGGCCGACCGCTGGCATGGTGGTCAGCGAATTCGAGGCGCAGGCTGCGTCGGAAATGCTGGGCCCCATGGCCCATGCCAATGCCGCCGCCGCCCTGACCGATGCGCTGCAAAGCATGTCCTGACGCTCCCGGTACAGGCGCATGCAATGAAAAAGGCCCGCCGAGAACGGCGGGCCTTTGGTGTTTCACGTGAAGAGCTTTACAGCTTTTCGATCAGTTCCGGCACCGCGTCGAAAAGGTCCGCCACAAGGCCATAGTCGGCAACTTGGAAGATCGGCGATTCTTCGTCTTTGTTGATCGCGACGATGATCTTGGAGTCCTTCATCCCCGCAAGGTGCTGGATCGCACCGGAGATGCCGACCGCGATATAGAGGTCAGGAGCCACGACTTTGCCGGTCTGACCAACCTGCCAATCGTTCGGCGCATAGCCCGAATCGACCGCCGCACGCGACGCGCCAACAGCCGCGCCAAGTTTGTCGGCCAGTTTTTCGATCAGGGCGAAGTCCTCTTCGGAGCCGACGCCACGACCACCGGAAACCACGACGCCTGCGCTTGTCAGTTCGGGGCGGTCCGATTCGGCGACCTTGTCTTCGACCCATGTGGACAGGCCGGGGTTGTCGGCAGCCGAGATGGTCTCGACCGAAGCAGAGCCGCCTTCACCTGCGGCATCGAAGGTCGATGTACGGAAGGTGATGACTTTCTTGGCGTCGTTGGATTTTACGGTCTGCACCGCGTTGCCGGCGTAGATCGGGCGCTCGAATGTGTCGGCATCGACAACGCCCGAAGCATCCGAAATCACCATGACATCAAGCAGGGCCGCGACGCGGGGCATGATGTTCTTGGCATCCGTGGTGGCAGGGGCAACGATGTGGTCGTAGTCACCAGCCAGCGACACGATCAGTGCTGCGGTGGCTTCGGCCAGACGGTGGCCCAGCATCTCGTCTTCGGCGACCAGCACCTTGGAGACGCCATCGATCTTGGCCGCCGCTTCGCCTGCCGCCGCGGCAGAGCTGCCCGCCGCCAGAACGGTCACGTCGCCCAGTTTCTTGGCCGCGGATACCGCCTTGGCGGTTGCGTCCATCGACAGTTCGCCGTCGGAAATCTCTGCAATCAGAAGAACAGCCATTACACAGCCCCCGCTTCTTTGAGTTTCGCCACAAGCTCGTCAACCGAACCGACCTTGATGCCAGCGGCACGCTCGGCGGGTTCCACGGTTTTGACGATTTCCAAGCGGTTGGAGACATCGACGCCGTAGTCTTCGGCGGTCTTTTCATCCAGCGGCTTTTTCTTGGCCTTCATGATGTTCGGCAGCGAGGCATAGCGCGGCTCGTTCAGGCGCAGGTCCACGGTGACGACTGTGGGCATGGAGACTTCGATGGTCTGCAAGCCGCCGTCGACTTCGCGGGTGACTTTTGCCTTGTCGCCTTCGATGGCGATTTCCGAGGCGAATGTTGCCTGCGACCAGCCCATCAACGCCGAGAGCATCTGCCCGGTGGCGTTCATGTCATTGTCGATCGCCTGTTTGCCGCAGAGCACGAGGCCCGGCTGCTCTTCGTCGACAATGGCTTTGAGGATCTTTGCCACGGCCAGCGGCTCGATGTCCTTGTGGACATCGTCCGATGCGACCACGAGGATCGCGCGATCCGCACCCATGGCGAGCGCGGTACGCAGCGTTTCCTGCGCTTGCTTCACACCGATGGAGACAGCGACGACCTCTTCAGCCTGACCGGCTTCTTTCAGACGAATCGCTTGTTCAACGGCGATTTCGTCGAAGGGGTTCATCGACATTTTCACATTGGCAAGATCAACACCCGATCCGTCCGCTTTGACACGAACTTTCACGTTATAGTCGATCACGCGTTTGACAGGCACCAATACCTTCATGAGCGGTCTCTCTCCTCAGTTTGCGACGCGGGCTGGTGGCCCGGTCTCCCTAATTCTCCACACGGGTGTAACGAAGCGGATCGGATCAAAACAGGCCAAAATCGGCAGGTCTGCAGTTTTGAACGCGGCGTTTTCCCCGATTTTCGACTGTTAGCGCTATTTTATGCGCGGTTCGCGCCCGGCACCCAGAGCACGTCTTCCTTGCCCGCGTTATTGGCCATACGCGCGGCAACGAAGAACCAGTCGCTGAGACGGTTCAGATAGGTGACACAGGCCGGGTTGATCGCCGTTTGCTCTGACAGCAGCACTGCCAGCCGTTCGGCGCGGCGCGCCACGGTGCGGCAGACATGCAGATGTGCGGCCAGCGCGCGGCCACCGGGCAGGATAAAGCTGCGCAGCGGCTCCAACTCGGAGTTCATCACGTCGATCTCGCGTTCAAGCCGGTCAACCTGTTCTTGCGTGACCCGCAGGGGCGGGTACTCTGCATCGCGGTCGGCCGCCATATCGGGGCGGCAAAGGTCGGCGCCCAGATCAAAAAGGTCGTTCTGGATGCGGGCCAGTGCTTCGTCCGTCGCGCCGGTGGCTTCAAGCCGGGCAACGCCGACAAAACAGTTCAACTCATCCGAGGTGCCATAGGCCTCGACCCGCGCGTCATGTTTGGCAACCCGGTCGCCATTGCCAAGAGCGGTCGTACCCTTGTCCCCGGTGCGGGTATAAATCTTGTTCAGTACAACCATCAGATCGTGCCCCCTCGGAAATAGACATAGGCAAGGATCAGCAGCACGGCGATGAACTGCGCGATAATCCGCCAGCGCATCAGCTTGTTGGCGTTGCGTTTGTTGAACTTGCCCCCCGTGGCAAAGCCGCCCAGCCCCATCAGGAGCACAACGGCGACCGCCACGACGGAAAGCAGGACGATCACGAAAAACGGATCATTTGGCATGGGCTGTCCTTTCGTTGCCCCGAGATGTAGCGGCGCGGGGCAGTCGCGCAACCAAAATCAGCGGCTGGTGACCCAGTCCAGCGCCCGCGTCGGCAGGATACGCCGCAAAACACCGGCGATGTGGGTTGGGGTTGTGACGAAATAGCGCGGGTGGGGTCGGGGGGATTCGACGGCATGGGCCAGTTTCTCGACCACCGCCTCGGGCGGAAGTTCGAAACGGTCCTTTTTGCCGCTGTCATCATAAAGCCGGGGGCGCATGGTGGCCTCATACTCCGCCGCGCGGGGGCTGTTTTTCCAGTCGATCCAACGCTCGAAGCGTGGGATCGCCTTGGTCCGCAGCTTTGAGGTGACGGGGCCGGGTTCGATCAGGATCAACTCAACCCCCGTGCCGCGCATTTCAAGCCGCAGGGTGTCGGTCAGCCCCTCCAGCGCGAATTTCGTGGAGTTATACGCCCCGCGCCATGGCATCGCCACCATGCCAAGCACCGAAGAACATTGCACGATCCGCCCATGCCCCTGTTTGCGCATCACCGGGATCACCGCGCGGGTCAGGCTGTGCCAGCCAAAGAAATTCGCCTCGAATATCTCGCGCAGGGCATCGGTGGGAAGGTCTTCGACCAGTCCGGGCGTGGCGTGGGCGCCGTTGTTAAAGACAGCATCCAAGGTGCCGCCGGTTTGCTCTAGTACTTGGGCGAGGGCCGACTGGATGCTGGCCTCATCGGTATAATCGAGACGGGGCGCATCGAACCCTTCGGCGCTCAGCCGGTCGCAATCCGCTTGTTGGCGGCAGGCGGCAAAGACGCGCCAGCCGCGGGCGCGCATGCCATGGGCGGCGGCATAGCCGATGCCGCTGGAACAACCGGTAATGAGGATGGAACGGGTCGCAGACATGCAAAGGGCCCTTCATTTGAAAGGCCCTTCATCGCGCGATGCTGTAAGATTGGCAAGTTAGCCGTTGTTGAGCAGGAAGTCTGCCATCCAGCCGGATGCCGTGCCGTCGACGCTGCGAAAGCGCACCCAACCGGCACCGTTATCTTCGACCACCTCTACGGCGTCACCTTTGCCCAGTTTCCCGACCACACCGAAATTGGTGCCCGGCCCACCGCGGACATTGACGCGGGTGCCATTCACTTTGCGGATGTCGGCCTGCGTCGTGCTGACATAGGTCGTGCCGTTGTCGGTGGCGTTGATCAGGCTTGGAATGACGACCGGCGCATTGGCGCTTGTGGTCGAATAGGCGGCCTTTTCTACTTTGGGGGTGCTGGTGCTGACGGCTTTCACGACTTTCGCGCCAGCGCGGTCCGCGGGGGTGGCCACGGCCTTTTGCACCATCGCGTCATTGGCCTGCGGCAAGTCGCTGAGGGTCGTAAGGTTCAGCGCCACGCGGGTCGCAGTCACATCCCGTGCCGGTGCGCGCTCGGCGAAGGGGGTGATGGGGCTTTCGGCCTTGCGGGCTGCATTTGCCGCGGCGGCGGTGACAAGGGTGGACGAGGTTGTGCCAGCTTCTGCGCTGGCGATCAGCGCCGAGGCTGCCGTCTCAGAGCTGGCCATCTGCGGGCCTGCTGGCACGAAATCCGCCCCGCCGCTCATCTCGTAGAATGCCCAGCCCATGAAACTAAATGTCAAAAAGATGAACCGTTTCATTTTGCTGTTCCTTGTCCCGTGTCAAAACCATGTTGCTGTTGAGAGACCAACGCGAAACTTCGCGAATGGTTCAATTCCGATTGGCAAGAATTCGCATATCCGGAAAGTATTGCTTTTTTCTCACTTGAAACCGTGTTGGCGACCTTTTTCCCGAGTCGACTGCGGGCAAACGGCGGGCAATCTGTCGCTTGCCCGCTCTGCCGTGCTTGGCTAAAAGACCCGTCATGTCAGACATAAGCACACCCCCAGAACTCGACCCGAATGACCTGTCCGAGCCGCTGCGCCGCGCCTTGGGAGAGCGGTATCTGACCTATGCCTTGAGCACGATCATGCACCGGGCGCTGCCGGATGCGCGCGATGGGTTGAAACCGGTGCACCGCCGGATCCTTTATGCCATGCGCGAGTTGCGGCTGTCCTCGACGGGCGGCTTCCGTAAATCGGCAAAGATTTCGGGCGACGTAATGGGGAACTACCACCCGCACGGCGATGCCGCGATCTATGACGCGATGGCGCGGTTGGCGCAGGATTTCAACGTGCGCTATCCGCTGGTCGACGGGCAGGGCAACTTTGGCAACATCGACGGCGATAACCCGGCGGCCTCGCGCTATACCGAGGCGCGGATGACCGCCGTGGCCGAAGCCATGCTGGAAGGGCTGAACGAGAACGCCGTCGATTTCCGTGAGAACTACGACGGCACATTGACCGAGCCGGTGGTGCTGCCGGCGCAGTTTCCGAACCTTCTGGCCAATGGCTCTTCGGGCATCGCCGTGGGCATGGCGACAAACATTCCGCCGCATAACATTGCCGAGCTGTGTGACGCCTGTATTCACCTGATCAAGACGCCCGACGCCCGCGACGAGACGTTGTTGAACTACGTCCCCGGCCCGGATTTCCCCACCGGTGGCGTGATCGTCGAGCCGCCTGAGAATATCGCCAATGCCTACCGCACGGGGCGTGGCTCCTTCCGGCTGCGCTGTCGTTGGGAGGTTGAGGACCTTGGCCGGGGCGCTTGGCAGATTGTCGTTACCGAGATTCCCTATCAGGTTCAGAAATCCAAGCTGATCGAAAAGATCGCCGAACTGATCCAGACCAAGAAGATCCCGATTCTTGCCGATGTCCGCGACGAATCCGCCGAAGACATTCGCATGATCATCGAGCCGCGCTCGAAGAACGTCGATCCGAACGTGCTGATGGGGATGCTGTTTCGCAACTCGGACCTTGAGGTGCGCTTCTCGCTCAACATGAACGTGTTGATCGATGGCCAAACGCCCAAGGTCTGCTCGCTCAAGGAAGTGCTGCGCGCTTTCCTTGACCACCGGCGCGAAGTGCTGCAACGTCGCTCGCGGCACCGGATGGACAAGATCGACCACCGGCTTGAGGTGCTGCAGGGCCTGATCACGGCTTTCCTGAACCTTGACCGGGTGATCGAGATCATCCGCTACGACGACGACCCCAAAGCCGCCTTGATGTACGAGGATTGGAGCCGTGCGCATCAGGATACGCTGAGCCGCGCGATGGACGAATCCGCCTATGTCTCGCCCTTGGCGGGGGTCGATGTGTCGAAACTGGCGGTCATCGCGGATGCCGAGGCCGAAGCCACCGGCGTGCTGACTGAGAGCGGTGACACCCGCGCCATCCCGCACAGCTATGCAGGCCGCGAGAATGGCCTGTCGGATGTGCAGGCCGAGGCGATCCTCAACATGCGCCTGCGGTCCTTGCGGCGTTTGGAAGAAGACGCGCTGGTGAAAGAGCGTGACACGCTGATGACCGAACGCGCGGGTCTCGAAGACCTGCTGGAAAGCGACGACCTGCAATGGTCCACCATCGCCGACCAGCTGCGCGCGACGAAAAAGCAGTTCGGCAAGGACTGGGTGATCGACGGCATCAAACGCGGCCAGCGCCTGACCGAATTCGACACCGCCGGAGAGGTTGAGGATGTCCCGATCGAGGCGATGATCGACCGCGAACCGATCACCGTGGTCTGCTCCCAGATGGGCTGGATCCGCGCCATGACCGGCCATATCGACCTGAACCGCGAGCTGAAGTTCAAAGACGGCGACGGCCCGCGCTTTATCTTCCATGCCGAAACGACGGACCGGTTGCTGGTCTTCGGCTCGAACGGGCGTTTCTACACCGTCTCTGCCGCCAACCTGCCCGGCGGGCGCGGCATGGGCGAGCCTTTGCGTCTGATGGTTGATCTGCCTAACGAAGTGCAGATCGTGTCACTCTTTATCCACCAGCCGGGGCGCAAGCTGTTGGTTGCCTCAACGGCAGGCGACGGTTTCGTGGTGCCCGAGGATGACGTCGTGGCCCAGACCCGCAGCGGCAAACAGGTGCTCAATGTGCGTGGCGAAGGCGTCTCGGCGCTGGTCTGTCATCCGGTGTCGGGCGACAGCGTCGCCACCGTGGGTGAGAACCGCAAGGTGCTGATCTTTGGCCTTGATGAATTGCCCGAGATGGGCCGGGGCAAGGGCGTGCGCCTGCAGAAGTACAAGGATGGCGGCCTGTCGGACGCCACGACTTTCACACGGGAAGCGGGCCTCAGCTGGCAAGACCCGGCGGGCCGGACACGTACCGAGGCCGATCTGGCCGAATGGACCGGCAAGCGCGCAAGCTCGGGCCGGATGGCGCCGCGCGGCTTCCCGCGCGACAACAAGTTCACGTGAAACAGCCGCGCCTTTCGGGGCGCGGTCAGTCCAGCGGCTCGGCGGTCATCCAGACGCCGCCTTCGGGGCGCAGGGTCAGGATCATCACCGGCTCCGGGTCCTTGCCCGGCACAGGCGTGAACTTGAACCGCCCCAGCAGGGTGGCGAGAATGATCACCGCCTCCTGCAACGCAAAGCTCGCCCCAATGCAGATGCGCGGTCCGTCCCCGAAGGGCAGATAGGCATAGCGGTCAATCGCCTTGCGGTCGGCAAAGCGCTCGGGCCGGAAAGCATCGGGATCGTCCCAAAGCAGTTCATTCCGGCCTAGCGCGTAGATCGGGATCATCACCGTGTCGCCGGGGCGGATTTCGCGGTCGCAGAGCCTGTCGTGCTTTTGCGCCGTGCGCGAAATGATCCCGGCGGCGGGGTAGAGCCGCAGCGCCTCGTCAATGATCATCCGCACCAAGGGCAGCTTGTCCACATCGTCGCCGGTGCAGGCACGGCCTTGCAGCACATCGCGCACCTCTGCGCGGGCGCGCGCCTGCATCTCGGGGTCGAACCCCATGAGGTACATCGACCAAGCCAGCGTCAGCGCCGTTGTCTCATGCCCCGCGACGATGAAGGTCAAAAGGTTGTCGCGTAACTCTCCGGTGTTCATCTGGCGCTTGGTCTTGGGGTCTTCGCCCTCCAGCAGCAGGTCCAGCAGATCGGGCGTGCCGTCATGGCCGCGCGCCACCCGCGCTTCGATCGCCTGATCGGCCATCGCCTTCATCTGCTTCAGCGCCTGACCGGACATCATCCGCCCCGGACGCGGCAGCCAATCGGGCAGGCCGAGGATATCGAAGAGGCTGATCTTACCCGCCTCGGCGATATAGTCGTCGATGGCGCCATGCACTTTGTCGCGGTCAAAGGTGCCATCGCCTGAGAAGGTCACGTCGCCAATCACCTCGAAAGTCGTCGTCACCATCTCATCGAGCATATTGACCGCGCGCGGCCCCGCAGCGGCGATGCGCTTGGCCGAGCGGTCAGCGGCGGCGCTCATCACCGGGGCAAGGTTGCGCACGTTGCGCTGCGAAAAGGCAGGGGCCGCCGCCCGACGCTGCCAGCGCCAATGCGCCCCTTCTGCAATGAAAAGCGATTCCCCGATGGCCGGGCGTAGCAGGTTCTTGGTGACATCGGACTTCGGGTAGTCCTCCAGCCGGTCGAGCAGGATTTCCCGGATCGCACCCGGGTCCATCACCATATGCCAGCGCTTGCCGGTCTTACCCGAAACCATGGGCTGGGTGGTGGCGATCTTGGGGATGATGCTCAGCACGTTGCGCCGGGCCATCTGCAAACTGCCGAGCATTCCTACAGGCTCGGTCACCAGCGGTACGCGCACGGGCAGGGGGGATGGTTGGGTCATGATGCTGTCCTCACTCATATCCAAGATAGACCGGACCGGCAGGCGCGCAACTGCGGCAAATGATTGCGCCCCTCCCGGCCATCGGCTACCCCTTTTCGAAATCTTAACGCCCCCGAAGGATTGCCCATGTTCCGAGTTCTTGCCCTGTTGACCTTCGTCGCGACGCTGGCCGCCTGCAACGGGGCCTCCGACCTCGACAAAGCGCCGACCCCCCTGGGGGACTTCAATCTGCACCACAATATCGTCGTGGCGCCCAAAGCGCAGAAGGGGCCGCTGAGCCGCGAGGTCAGCAAAGAAGAATTGGCCGAGGCCGTGCGCGCCGCCACCGCCGAACGCTTCGACCGCTACGATGGGGAGCGCCTCTATCACTTCGGCATCAGCGTCGAAGGCTACGTGCTGGCACAGCCGGGCATCCCACTGGTCTTTGCCCCGAAGTCGATCCTGATCCTTAACCTCACGGTCTGGGATGACGCGAAGAACATGAAGCTGAACCCCGAGCCGCATCAGATCACTGTCTTCGAATCCCTCGATCAGGGCCCGGTTGTTGGCTCGGGCTATACCAAATCCGCCGAAGAGCAGCTCAAGAACCTCAGCCAGAACGCGGCCAAGTCGATCGAGACCTATCTGGTCAAGCAAAACCGCGAAGAGGGTTGGTTCAGCGGTGGTGTGGCATCGTCGCCTGCCGGGGAGCCGGAGGATAAATAACCCCCGTCGGGGCGCGCCGAACCGCTGCCGCATGGGCCCGATGGGCTTTAAGTGGCCCCAAGACGCAAGTCACGCTTGATTTTACCGCCCGAACCCAATACATCGCCCGCCAGATAGGGTTCGGGTCCCCGTTGGGGCCCCTCAATTAAAAGGGCGCCACCATGGCAAAGGCAAAGTTTGAACGTAACAAGCCACACGTCAACATCGGCACAATCGGCCACGTTGACCACGGTAAAACCACGCTGACCGCGGCGATCACCAAATACTTCGGTGACTTCCAAGCGTACGACCAGATCGACGGCGCGCCCGAAGAGAAGGCCCGCGGCATCACCATCTCGACCGCGCACGTTGAGTATGAGACCGAAGCACGTCACTACGCCCACGTCGACTGCCCCGGCCACGCTGACTATGTGAAAAACATGATCACCGGTGCCGCTCAGATGGACGGCGCGATCCTGGTTGTGAACGCGGCCGACGGCCCGATGCCCCAGACCCGCGAGCACATCCTGCTCGGCCGTCAGGTTGGCATCCCCGCCATGGTCGTCTTCATGAACAAAGTTGACCAGGTTGACGACGAAGAGCTGCTTGAGCTGGTTGAGATGGAAATCCGCGAGCTGCTGTCTTCCTACGACTACCCCGGCGACGACATCCCCGTTGTGCCCGGTTCCGCTCTGGCGGCGATGGAAGGCCGTGACGAAAACATCGGCGAGAACGCGATCCGCAAGCTGATGGAAGAAGTCGACAACTACATCCCGACACCTGAGCGTGCTGTTGACCAGCCGTTCCTGATGCCCGTCGAAGACGTGTTCTCGATCTCTGGTCGTGGTACCGTTGTGACTGGCCGTGTTGAGCGTGGCGTGATCAACGTTGGCGACGAAATCGAAATCGTCGGCATCCGCGACACCAAGAAAACCACCTGCACCGGTGTGGAAATGTTCCGCAAGCTGCTGGACCGTGGTGAAGCTGGCGACAACATCGGCGCGCTGCTGCGTGGCGTTGAGCGTGACGGCGTTGAGCGCGGTCAGGTTCTCTGCAAGCCCGGTTCCGTGAACCCGCACACCAAGTTCGAAGCCGAAGCCTACATCCTCACCAAAGAGGAAGGTGGCCGTCACACGCCGTTCTTCGCGAACTACCGTCCGCAGTTCTACTTCCGTACAACTGACGTGACTGGCACCGTTCAGCTGGCAGAAGGCACCGAGATGGTCATGCCCGGCGACAACGTGTCCTTCGGCGTTGAGCTGATTGCACCGATCGCCATGGAAAACGGCCTGCGCTTCGCGATCCGCGAAGGTGGCCGTACGGTTGGCGCGGGCGTCGTTTCCAAAATCACCGAGTGATTTTGGGCGGGGCCTTCGGGCCTGACGTCTGAGAGATTTGAAAGGCCGCAGCGTTTGCTGCGGCCTTTTGCATTTAGGGGGGGGCACCTACGGCCCTTGAAACGAAAAAAGGCCGGCTCCTGTAAGAGCCAGCCTTTCTCATTCATATCTATCGCTTTCACGCGGCGTCTGCGTTCACACCGCCCTTGGTCGCGATCTCTGTCATGCGGCGGTCGCCGTCATAGGTGTGATTAAGCTGTTCTTGCAGCTGCGCGCCGTCTTCGTCCTCGCCCAAGCGGTTGGCAAAGGCCACAACGCAGCCGTATCCGGCCAATGCGTAATGCACCATGCGCTGATACTGCGTGATGATCATCGCATCGCGGGCGTCGTTGTCGCCGAAGTCTTCTTCCAGCACATGTTTATGCGCCTCTTTCACAAGGCCCTCCATGCCGTGGCAGTGCTCTGCCTCGGGATCGAGGTCATGTTTCGCGCAAATGGACTTCAGCACATCCATCCCCTTGGCGATTCCGTTGCTGCCATCGATCAGCGCTTCCGACAGCTCCTTGTCCTCCGCCGCGCGACCCAGAGCGTTGGTCGCTTCAAGCGACTGCTTGCAGGCAGAGTAGAGGTCTTGCAGTTGGTCGGTGTAGACGTCTTTGAGATTGTTCATAGTCATCGGTCGTCCTCCAATTTCGGGCTTGGTTCGACGAGAAAACGTAAGCTGGCCGTGCAATGTTCCCCAAAGAAGAGAATATCACCGGAAAGGTCAGATCTGCTCTTGATCCGCCGCCCGTTTGCGACTACCCAAACCCCCGGCATAGGGGTTTAGCTCAGTTGGTAGAGCATCGGTCTCCAAAACCGAGGGTCGTGGGTTCGAGTCCCTCAGCCCCTGCCACATCTCTTCAAATCTGCAATGATGACCTGCGCTTCTAGCGGGGCGGTTGGTTTGTTTTCGCCGCTTGGTGTCTCATCGGCGTGGGACGCGCCGCCTGAAGGGCTGTTGTGGGTCGCCGCATTTCTTACACTTTAAACTGCTCCCCTGCTGTAGCGCGAAGAAAATGTTGGCATAAAAACGAAGTTTAATTGTCAGCACTTTTGTCAGCCGGTGGCATGCCGGGTAAAACGGGCGGTGAACTTAGCCGTTAAAGCGCTTTGCCAGCACCTCTTCAGCGATATTGTATGTTCGACGAGCACATTGCAGACTGGGGTAGTTTCTCTTTGAGTGCTGACAACATCTGGGTGTGGAGATCAGAATGGCGAAAATTCCAGCTATCTGCAAAAATTGCGGATTGATGTTTCCGTCTGATTTCGACGCACTACCAGGCATGAGGGTCCAAGACTGCGCTAGCGATTGTCCGCGATGCCGCAAAATGGCACCCGTTTTGAATGGCTACGTTGCTATGATCAATGGAATCGTCACATTCATCACAGCGCCCGAGAATACCCGCGAGGAAAAGCAAGCCCTAATTGATGCTGCTAAATGAGTGGCAAGTGGCAAAGTCAAAGTAACCGATGCTATTCAAGATCTTGGTGGGACCAGCACAAAAGGCGGCATGCTTTTGCGCGATTGGGTCACTGTAGGCTCGCTGTTCGTTTCGGCTATGGCGACGGTGGGCATGTTCCTCCTTGACTATATCGACAACAGAGGCAACGAACCCCCTGAACGGCTAGCCACGGAGGTTGTGGACAAATTCTTACGATCTGAGCCACAACCAGATAGAAGAGTGAGGCGCGCGCAACTTACTTCATCAAGGCCACCTTTCTTCTTAGGAGCTCAACCAGAACTGAAACATGGTCAAACTAACCGTGCCAGCGCCGAACCCCCAAAGGAAAACCGTCACACGCGTCGGGCGCGCATTAAAAAAGAGACGTCTAAAGCCAGAAAAAGATAACACTATCACTCCTCGTCTGTCATTCGGTCAGGCTTAGCGAGATTGATAGAACTGCGCTTTGACCGTTTGCCACCGGCGACGAGAACTGCACATCAAGCGTGTTTGTCCCTCGGTTTATATGAAATGGCGAAGCCGTTCTCGCAAACCCGTTCAGTGCAGTTGCGTCCACAAAGTAAGGAGCGTCTCCAATGCCATGAGGGACGGCATACGAGCTTATGGAACCGTTTCCTGCAAGGGTTGCAATGATCTTCTGTTCTGTTGGTGAAATTCCTGTACCATAGAAACTATTCCTCCACTTCACGTTGCGCTCTGAGGGACGCCCGCAGCGCAACCATGAGTCCTCGACACCGACGCGATCAAACTGTCCAGTGACCGAAGCCCACTGCGTCGAACCGTCACCCTGCGCCCAATCAACCCCATTCACTTGGAAAGACCTTAGGTCACCAACGCGGTTGATTGTGCCTCCTGAGACATAGGCAGTGTATCCGCTGCTGTTGATTGCTGCGGACGGCGTGGTGGCAGTTCTAAGCTGGAAGGTGTCAGCCGTTTTATCACTGACTATATGCCTCTTGCCGTTGAGCTCCGTTGTACCGACTATATCGGTGATGACGATGACATCGCCGTCCTGGAACCCGTGGCCCGTGGCAGTGACTGTCGTCGTTGCGCCCAGTGTGATTGCAGAGATGGATGCTGTACCGCTCTTATCGCAGGCAACGATTTGTTTAAGACCTGTGCCCTGCATAGGGCCGTCGAAGAGCACAGCATCAATGTTTCCTCGGTCGATCTCTCCTGCGAGCATAAGCGCGCCCGGCTGGCTTGTCGCACCCTCCATGTATCTCCACAGGCCCCCTTTCCAGCGGATGTTGGTCACGTCAATCTGAGATGCGTAGATCAAGCGAGCCTCGCTAGACATACCAAGAAAATGAACGCCATCAAATTCCGGTACCTGATAGGTAATCGCCTCGTTGCCCGCAGTTGCCCAGATCGCAAAAGGAACGTCGTCGCCAGTGTGCTCAATCGAACCACCGACCGCACGCAGCCTGTGCTTTGCCTGTGAAAGCAAGACACTTCGACGCGTGGCGTCATCCGGGTTCAGTTTCTCAAGATCGGCGCGGATACGTGGGTTGTCGATAATGGTCGCTGCTTCAACGTCAGCCCGATCAGCGAATACAGAACCTGTGTTCAACCCAGTAACAGGGTTCTGCTCGATATTGCTGACCACTGGCCTCGTGACAGTCACACCACTTAGTGCGAACATTCCGCTCTCGGCGTAGCCAGCGCCTTCGGGGTCTTCCAATACACTATCGGGGTTTACATCCCCGTAGTACAGATGGTCGATCAGGCTGTTTTTCCCGAAGGGCCGTTTAAGGTAGACTTTACTAGCCCGATTAAAAACGTAACAATTCCTGGGGCAGTTCACGGAGCTAGGGTCAATAAGGGTCACTTTCTCCGGCGCGCGGACCCACGTATTGGCAACTGCGAGCGCATCCTCAGCAAACGAAAAGCCATTCGCTGCCATCAGGAATTTATTAAGGCCCCCGCTACCATTTTTAAATCTGTTCATATCGTCTACGATGAAATCCCAATGTTCTTCACATCTCAGATCAACACCGACATTCGACCACTGAATGTGCTCCAGTCCGGTTGTGGGTGTAGGACCGGGCCCGTTTGTCACACCGAAAAGGCGCGGATTGCCCCAGTAATTGAGCGCAGGGTCCGGGTCGAGGCCATCCATCGTTTTGGTCTGCACTTTGAGCGACAAGATTGCCCGGCCGCCAACTGCCTTTGACGAATATACATGACCCCCTTGGTCAAAAATCGCGGTGAACTGGTAGTCACCATCGATCCCTTTCCTCAGTGCCCCGCTGTTCATAAGGCACTGCAGATGCGGGCTGTTGTCGTCGTTATCCAATGACGCCCCGAACCAAGCGGCATGGGCTTCGGTTTGTGTGCGCAAGCCTCCATTCATGGTCCAAGACGAATAGTGGGCGTTCTTTGCTTGGCCTTGCACTGGTGTAAGCGCAGAAATGTCAAAGACCCGCACGCCTGGTGGTGCTTGGATGTCAGCGGTCAGAAAAACGCCGTCGTCCAGCTTGATGATGCCGCCCTGCCAGATGATGGGAATATCCAGCGTCAGAGAAGACCGCAGGCGGTAGATTTGACCCGCTTTCAGGCAAATCGAGCGCCCGGTGGCCTTGATGGCCAGAAAGGCAAAGGCGGCATCGGCGATCCCGTTTCCGACGCCGTCTCCGGTTCCGAAGCTGGCGGGATCCACGGCATCCTCAAGGAACGTCAACTTCACGCCACCCAGTGTAGTGATGTGCCCAGTTCCCGTCTGTGCCAGATCGAGCTGAAACCGCTGGCCTCGGTATGCAACTGTAATCAAACCTGCACTGCCGTAAAAACTTCTAAACAGCGCGGCATCCCTGGGGTCTTCTTCCGGGGCAACCTCAAGAGAAAGGGCTGGACTGACAGCCTGCCCAAGGATCCCTTCAAGGTCGATTACTGCACGGCCGTCGGCGAGATAGGTTTCAGCGGGTACAATCTCATACTCGCCTTGACCGGCAACTTGGGCGCGTTGCCCGACCGCAATGAAGCTTGATGCTACAAGGTCAGCCAACGTCTTGAACGGTTGCAGCGTCAACGCCGCCAACAATTCCGTTAAATCACCTTTTTGCCAGTTCCCTTCGTAGATAAGGGTCGAAGGACTGTTGATCAGCGAAACAAGGGTTTGCCCAACAGCAAAATTAACCCCGCCAACGGTGCCTGTGTTGATTGTCACTGAGAACTGACCCGGTATTTTCACCGAGATTTGACCCACCCTCAGTTATGCGTCGTGGTCTATGATG
>NZ_LWER01000263.1:0-404 GCF_001634775.1 Sulfitobacter sp. HI0027 | reverse complement strand
CCCCCGACAGGATCGTCGCAGTCTATAATGGCGCCGGTAAGGGCAACACCTCTTGAGAAGAGGTGTTGCCCTTACCGGCGCCATTATAGACTGCGACGATCCTGTCGGGGGTGGTGAGCATCTTGCCCAGTTCCAGGCTCCAGGCCGCATCGGGCCATAGGCTGGTGGAATTGCCGATGCACATCAGCCGCACATCGGCCTGCGCCACCCGCGCCCCATTGGGCCAAATCTTGTAGCCCCCGCTGAAATGGCCGTGATCGCCTTTAGGGCTGACGGCACTCAGATAGGGGTCATAAAGACCGATCGGATCCGGGTCGCGTGTCATAAAAGCCCTAACGACTTTGCCTTAGGTGACCGAATATTCGGCTTCGCCCACGACCATATCTACCACTGTGCAGATCCAC
>NZ_LWER01000262.1:0-482 GCF_001634775.1 Sulfitobacter sp. HI0027 | reverse complement strand
ACGGCGCGCCAGTGTACCAAGGGGTATTCTCACTTGGGGCCGTAATATTGTCGCCCTTATAGCCCGAGATCGGAATGGCCGTGAAATCGGTGAGCCCGATACTCTCAGCGAAGGTCCGATAATCCTCTACGATCTGGTCATAGGTGGCTTGGTCATAATCCACGAGATCCATCTTGTTGACGGCCAACACGACATGTCGGATGCCCAACAGATGCACGAGATAGCTGTGGCGACGGGTCTGGGTAAGCACACCCTTGCGGGCATCAATCAAGATCACTGCAAGGTCGGCGGTCGAGGCGCCGGTGACCATATTGCGGGTATATTGTTCGTGGCCCGGTGTGTCGGCCACGATGAACTTGCGCTTCTCGGTCGAGAAGAAGCGGTAGGCGACGTCGATGGTGATACCCTGCTCACGCTCTGCCGCCAGGCCATCCACCAGCAGGGCGAAATCGATATCCTGCCCTTGGGTGCCCACACGCTTG
>NZ_LWER01000261.1:0-664 GCF_001634775.1 Sulfitobacter sp. HI0027 | reverse complement strand
ATGAATGTTCGTCTCGATCTGCGTAAACTGAAGACGGGTGAGGGCACGTCGAAGCGTTGCGTAGGCCTGTCCGGTAGTATGGCGGTTTGTGGCCTTCAGCAGATCATGGGCTGAAATCCGGACACGACGACCGATCTCCTGACCTTCGTTCTTCGCGGCCATGAGTTGGCTCAAAACATAAATCAGAATATCCCTATCGAAGACATTTGCACGGCCTTCCTCAGCCGCTGGCGTGATCTTCACCTTCACGTTGCCTTGTTCGTACTCGAACGCGGCCAGGTCCTTTTTGACCGAAAGCGAAAACAGGGGGTGTTCCATAGAGGCGCGGTCACTCTTGGGCGTGGCATCCAAGATGTCACAGACAAACAGGTCCGGCTCAGTGTGCCGCTGCGGTAGCAAAGCTGTTCTTTTCCGGGGTCGTGCCATTATTCGATAATCTACCCACCATTATTCGACAGTCTGCCCACCAGAGGCGTGCATTATTCGATAGTCTACCCACCTTTCTTCGATAGTCTACCCACCTTTCTTCGATAGTCTACCCACCTTTCTTCGATAGTCTACCCACCTTTCTTCGATACTCTACACACCGGTAGGCTGAAATATGGTGAAATCGAACAACGAAATCAGTGTGTTGCGGAGATGGCGATTCTCGTAACACCTTCTA
>NZ_LWER01000260.1:0-579 GCF_001634775.1 Sulfitobacter sp. HI0027 | reverse complement strand
GACACGCCTTATGACCCGCGCTCGCCCTACTCCGCCTCCAAAGCCTCCAGCGACCATTTGGCCCGCGCATGGCATGAGACCTATGGCCTGCCGGTCGTGTTGACCAATTGCTCCAACAACTACGGGCCCTTCCACTTTCCCGAAAAACTGGTGCCGGTGGTGATCCTGAATGCCTTGGCGGGCAAGCCTATCCCAGTCTACGGCGAGGGGCTCAACGTGCGTGACTGGCTCTATGTAGAAGACCACGCCGACGCGCTGCTGCTGGTGTTGGAAAAAGGCACCATGGGGCGCAGCTATAACATCGGCGGGGAGAACGAGGCGCGCAACATCGATCTTGTGAAAACCATCTGTGGGATTTTGGATCAAAAACGCCCCAAAGATGCGCCCTACGCCGATCAGATCACCTTTGTGCAGGATCAAAGGTGATCTGATCGGCGTAGGGCGCATCTTTGGGGCGTTTTTGATCCAAAATCCCACAGATGGTTTTCACAAGATCGATGTTGCGCGCCTCGTTCTCCCCGCCGATGTTATAGCTGCGCCCCATGGTGCCTTTTTCCAACACCAGCAGCAGCGCGTCGG
>NZ_LWER01000259.1:0-582 GCF_001634775.1 Sulfitobacter sp. HI0027 | reverse complement strand
AAGTATTTTCTTTGCCAGATGGGTGACCCCGCGTGGCGATTGATGGCGGTGGTCGCGGTAAGCGCCGGGGCAGTCGTCGAAGGCATCCGTCAGGTCGACAATATGACGATAGGCCTCTGGCTGGGCCGCCATGATGTCTTTGACAACCTCATAAAAGGCGCGCAGGCATTCGCCGTAAGGCTTGTCTGCCGCCTTGAGTACCACCTTTGCTTTGCTGTCGTAAAAGGCGCGCTCTGCCTCGGTTTGGGGGTAGGCGCCATAGCCTTGGATCGGCTGCAAAAAGGTGAGGATCTCGCTGCCGGTCTCTTGGGCAAGCGCCCGCGCCATGCGTTGGTTCCGGCACCAGACTTCGGCGGGGAGTGCAGGGTCGGGGAGGCCGAAAACCACGTCATTGACGAGCCCATGTTCCTTGAGATGGTCCATGGCCCTCCGGGTGTATTTATGCCGAAACGGGTAGTTCTTGGCATTGAGAAGATAGCCGATATCACAGATGCCTGACAGGGAGACGATAAGATCGGGCGCAATCACGGGGGCGTCGCGCAAGACGCGCAACACCTCTTGAGAAGAGGTGTTGCCCTTACC
>NZ_LWER01000258.1:0-422 GCF_001634775.1 Sulfitobacter sp. HI0027 | reverse complement strand
TTCATCCCGATCCTAGCCTTGGGGTTCCTCCCAACAAAGGTACGTAATGCGACATAGCGTTCACGCCATGATGTTAGTCTGATGGCGTTTTTCGTGTTTTCGCCCCGCCCGTTTTGCTGCTCTGTTTATGCTGCCTTTTTCGGGGGCAGGATGCCAAGGGTATCGCGGAGCTTTTCCTCGAAGAAGTCGTGCTCGCCGAGCATGTTGATATGTGCCCATGACATGGGCGAATGGGAGGCGATCAGCATTATCGGCGGATCAGCAGGCTGAAGTGAGAGACAAGATCAAAAACGGCGAGACGATCTCAGCCATTGCACGCCATTTTGAAACCAGCAGGCAAACAATCATGCGCGTCAGAAATCAGGGATAATCCTATGTCGCATTTCGTACCTTTGTTGGGATAGACCCAGACTTAGCAACGC
>NZ_LWER01000257.1:0-540 GCF_001634775.1 Sulfitobacter sp. HI0027 | reverse complement strand
GCAAGAAAAGGGCGGCGCGGGAAAAACGACACTTCTGACGGCCATCGCAAGCCTGATGGTTCAGGATGGTGCAAGGGTCGCCGTGATTGACACAGACCCTCAGCGGCACTTGGAATCGTGGGCAAAAAAAGAACAGACCGATCTCGACTGGCTATACGAAGAAGATGACGAAAAGCTTCTGCCAACCGTCAAGGCATTGAAGAAGGCTGATCCGCCGTATGACGCAATCTTTGTGGATACAGCAGGCTTCAAGTCAGCAATGGCAATGCACGCCATCGCGGCCGCCAATCTCATCCTGATACCATCGAAGGCCAACGAAGCTGACGCCAAGGGAGCCAAGCGAACCTATTCACATGTTCAAAGTGTTGCTGAGACAATGGAAAAGGAGATTCCGGCCCTGGTCGTGATGATGGACGTGGATACACAAACAAACATCACGCAGGCCATTGTCGATGCCCTCGATGCCCAGAATGTGCCTCGGCTCAACGCCATGTGCGCGCATCGGACAGGATTCAAGGAAATGACCTCTACAGGGCAAGC
>NZ_LWER01000256.1:0-470 GCF_001634775.1 Sulfitobacter sp. HI0027 | reverse complement strand
GAAGCCCGAAACGCCCTCGCGCGCGGGGTCTTCTTCAACCAACTCGGTGAAATGCGCGATCGCAGCTATGAGCATCAGATCCACAAAGCGTCGGGCCTCAACTTCCTGGTTGCCGCCATCATCCTGTGGAACACCAAATACCTGGAAGCCTCAATCACTGATCTGAGGAAAAACGGAGTAGCCATCCCAAACGAAATTACCAAACATATCGCACCACTTGGCTGGGCCCATGTAGGATTGACCGGGGACTACCTGTGGAACATGAACCCACCACTCAGCTCAGATCGCCTCAGGCCACTTCGGAAACACGAGATACAGGACGCCGCATAAGTTCTCCGTTCGTTCGCACGGCCCGGACAAAAATGACACTTTTATGTAGTGACCCCATTAGCAGGATCAGGTTTCTTTGATGTCATGATGTACCATAAGAATGGTACGCATTGATTTGCAATAGAGGTAGCTCTTACGTA
>NZ_LWER01000255.1:0-478 GCF_001634775.1 Sulfitobacter sp. HI0027 | reverse complement strand
CCCATAGATCGCGCTGAAACTGACCAGCCAGACCAGCAGCGGCAAGAGAATGCGCAACAACTTTCTCACGCGATCATCCCCGGCAGATGCGCCGCAAGCAGGATCAGCGCCGTGATCGCTGCCAGATAGTCGGACCAGAGCGTCACAATGGCGAAAACCGCCCGACGCTGGGGCGAGGTGAAACCACGCCGGACCTGCAGGATCAGAAAGCCCTGCATTAGCCCCACGAGCAGAGCATGGGCCACCCCATAGGCGCCGAGGATGAGGAGCGTGGCGGCATAGGCATGGCCGTCCGGGGGCGGGAGGCGCAGCAGCAAGGCCCCGAACACCGCCGCTGTGGCAACCGTTGCCAGAAATGCCGGGGCAAGAGCGACCATAGGGGCGGTGCCCGCGCGGTTGCGGCGGGCGCTCAGGTGCTGGGCCAAGGCGGCGACGAGCGCTGTGCCGATGCCGAAGCCAAGCTCGACCCAAGAGGGGG
>NZ_LWER01000254.1:0-780 GCF_001634775.1 Sulfitobacter sp. HI0027 | reverse complement strand
GTGATGTTCATCGGCGCGGGGCTGATCCTCGCGCTGGTGGCGGCGCTTATGATCGGCGCCTTCTGGACACCCCGGCAGACGGAAAATGCCACGCGGGATGAAAAGTTCTGGATCATCGGTCTGGGCCTGTGTTTCTCCATCGTGGTCCTCGCAGCTTTGCTGGCCTATGGTCTGGTCACCGGCGAGCGGCTGATGCCCCGCGCCGCGGCGGATGTGGTGCGGGTCGAGGCCGAGGCCCGGCAATGGGCTTGGCGCTTTTCCTATGACGACCGCCCCGGCCATGTCACCGAGAACCTGCTGCACATCCCCGCCGGGCGGCCCGTGGATGTGGCGATCACCAGCCGGGATGTGGTGCACAGCTTTTGGGTGCCCCGTCTGGCTGGAAAGCTGGACGCCATTCCCGGCCATGTCAACGTGCTGCGGATTGAGGCCGATGCCCCCGGCACCTACCGGGGCCTGACCGCCGAGTACAACGGCGCGGGCTACAGCCGCCATACCTTCTCGGTCGAAGCCCATGACTCGGCGGGCTGGGCCGCCTTTACCGCGAAGGAGACGCCATGAACGCGCTGCGCCGTCACCGCAAGTTGGATGCGATCTGGGGCTCCGAGCCGGGCTGGAAGGGCTGGACCAGCAGCGTAAACCATTCCGACCTTGGACGGATGTTTCTTGTCACTGCCTTCTTCTTCTTCCTCGTCGGTGGTGTGTTGGCGATGTTGATCCGCGCGCAACTGGCGACGCCTGATTCTGCTTTCGTGGATGCCGGTGCCTTTGCGCAGTTCT
>NZ_LWER01000253.1:0-21937 GCF_001634775.1 Sulfitobacter sp. HI0027 | reverse complement strand
TGCCACATGCCTCGAGGATAACCAAGCTTGGCTCCTGCTTAGCCATGAACACGGGAAACTGCGTTCGCGTCAGCTTCTTGCGAAACTGAATCTCCCCCGTGTGCAGCGCCCCATGAACTTGAAAAACATTCTTTGCCAGATCGACCCCGATCATCATATCCTTCATCTCGCCGTCCTCCTCTTTGTGTGGCTTTCAACACCACGACCTTGGCACATTGCGATGCCGTCTGGGGAGGGCGGCAACCACTCCATCTGTGGACATTCAGGATTCCCATTGGGCCTAATCTCTGATTCAAACTTCCAAAATGGAGGTTTGAATGAACGAGCAACGGTTTGTGGTGTCGGACGTCTTGTGGCAGCGGCTTGAACTGCATCTTCCGGGTAAGGTCAGCGATGCCGGAGTCACGGCAAAGGACAATCGCCTGTTTCTGGAAGCGGTCTTTTGGCGGGTGCGCACCGGTTCGCCGTGGCGCGACCTGCCGCCTGCCTTTGGCCACTGGAACAGCCAGTTCCGCCGGTTCCGGCGATGGGCTCGGTCAGGCATATTCGAAAGTCTTTTCAATGCTATGAGCGGTGATCCCGACCTCGAATATGCACTCATTGGTGGCACCATCGTTCAGGTCCACCAGAAGGCAACGGGCGCAAAAGGGGGACTCAGGCTCAGGCCATTGGGCGCTCACGCGGCGGACTGACGACCAAGATCGTAGCCTTGGTGGATGCGCTCGGTAATCTGGTGCGCTTCCTGCTGCTGCCGGGACAAGCGCATGATATGAAAGGTGTCGCGCCGTTGATCAGGGGCGTTTCATTTGAGGCACTGCTCGCGGACAAAGCGTTCGATGCGGATTGGCTGTTGCAAGACCTAAACCAGCGCGGTGCAACCGCTGTGATCCCGTCCAAAGCCAATCGTAAAATCCAGCGCGATTATGACGCGGAGGTCTACAAGTGGCGGCATCTGGTGGAGAATTACTTCGCAAAGATCAAAGAGTTCAGGGGGATAGCCACAAGATACGACAAACCCGATTGCAGCTACGCGGCGTGTTGGAACCTCGTGGCAGCACTCATAGCATCAAGATGATTGTCCACAGACCCTAGCAGGTTTCTACGATTTATCATTGTCGGTTCCTTCAGACTATAAAGTCAGCAAATCGAAGCAATACTGATTACTGACATTTGGTGTGTAAATAAGCCTGTCTTGCGAACCTGAGTTAATTGTCCGTCGTCAGGTTTTTTGGAACCAAGAACTGCTTAAACTAAGAGAAAATATGGCCCATCTCGCTAGTCCTACGCCTGCTGGGTTTCCGGGCCTAAATCCAACGCCCTGCACAGGGATGATCCGGTGTCAGGTCAACATCACGCGATAAGCTGCGCCGCCTATTCATTCAGCGAGATAGAGCCGGTTTGCAGCATTCCGGAGGCCAGATATCCGCCATCTACCGGCAAGGTATGACCATTGATATAACGCGCCTGTTGGGATGCCAGAAAAACAATTGCACCAGCAATGTCGTCAGGCTCGGCAATAAAGCCTGCAGGGATCATGGGCAGCAAGGACGTCCTCGTCTCCTCTGTATAGGCTTTGTGCGTCATCGGAGTCGCCGTAGCACCGGGTGCTACCGCGTTAGCGGTGATACCATAACGGCCTAGTTCCAGCGCCATCTGACGCGTCAGTCCCGAAATCGCAGCCTTGGATGTGCCATAGGCTGTGCGCCCTACACCAGCACGCGTTCCACTTATCGAAGACAGGTTGATGATTCGCCCGTATCCCGCCTTTCTCATGTTTGTGGCTGCCCGCTGGCCACATAAAAAGCTACCGGTGACGTTGATGTTGAACACCTGATTCCAGTGATCCAAGTCAAAGTCCTCAAAGGTGTCTATGCGCAGGATACCCGCGCTGTTGACCAAAATCGTAACCGGGCCGTGCCACGCTTCGACTCTATCAAATGCCTCTTCCACCGATTTTTTGTCCTGCACGTCAATTCGCACAGCCAGCGCGTCACCGCCCTGATCGGTGATCGTAGCAACCGTCTGATCCATTGCGATAGGATCAATGTCAGCGATGGCCACCGGCGTTCCGGTGCGGGCCAGCATCAGTGCTGTCGCGCGGCCAATTCCGGAACCGCCGCCGGTGACTATTGCGGCACCTTGTTCAAATGAAAACATGGTTATTCTCTTGTATTTTCAGGTTACGGTTTCATCAAATCGGGCAGCACAGTAGTGATGACGGGGAAAGCAAACAGGATCATGATCGTGACCACCTCCATCAACACAAACCAGAGTGCGCCACGGAAAATTTCCGGGAGAGGTGTTTCACGGTCGATCCCCGCGATGACATAGACGTTCAGCCCGACAGGCGGCGTTATCAGCCCGATTTCGCACATCTTTACGGCCAGAATTCCAAACCAGATCGGATCGAATCCCAGCGATTGCACGGTGGGAAACATGATCGGAATGGTAATGACCATCATGGAAAATGCATCGAGAAACATGCCCAGCGGTACAAAAACCAACAGCAGCATGACAATGATCAGGTAGGGTGGCAAACCGGACCCGACGACAGCTTGGGATAATTGATTTGGCACCTGGATCAATGTCAGGAAGTAACTGAAAACCGCAGCACCGATCATGGTAAACATGATCATCACAGTTGTATCTATGGTCGACCGGAAACTGTCGACGATCCGCCCCATCATACCGGGCCAGCTGGCGCGGTGCATAAGAAGCATGATCAGGGCGACAAATGCCCCCACTGCACCGGCTTCTGTCGGTGTCACAAGGCCCAGATAGATACCACCCATCACGACCATAAAAAGCACCAGAACCTGCCATGCCTTGCCGGTTTCGCGCACCGCCTCACCCCAGCCCGCGCGCGGCGACACAGCATTGCGCATGGTGCCGCGCCGCGCAATAAAGTAGATACCCACCATGAAAACGACAGCCGTCAGCAAGCCCGGCAGAAATCCGGCCACCAGCATTTTTCCTGCCGATGTTTCGGTCAACGCGGCATAGAAAATCAGCAGGACACTGGGCGGGATCAAAACCCCCAGAACTCCGCCCGCAGCAACTGCGCCGGCAGACAGGCTGCCCTCATATCCGGCTTTTTTCATCTCCGGTATTGCGACCGAACCGACCGTGGCCGCAGTTGCCACGCTGGAGCCCGACGTCGCGGCAAAGCCCGCGCTGGTCAGAATTGCCGCCATCGCCAAACCGCCGGGCAGATGGCCAACCCATCGGCTGGCCACATCGAACAACTTTTTACCGACCTGCGCGTGATGCGCGAAACTGCCCATCAGAATGAACAGCGGAATGATCGTCAGGGTATAAACAGCCGTGGTCGAATAGGAAATCGACTTCAACCGGATCATCAGAAAACTGAAATCCTCGACCAGAATGATGCCCGCCGCGCCGGACAGTGCCAGTGCCGCAAAAACCGGAGTGCCAAGCGCCATCAGGAAAAATATCAGTCCCACGGCAATATAGGGGGCAAGGGTCGGATCCATTACTATTCCTAATGTCAGGTGTGGCCGGTGCCGGCCTGCGCTTTGCGATCAGGCTCACCGGAAATTAAGGTTTGAACAGACTGGATTGCCATCTGGATACAGGCAAACCAGAGCCCGGCTGCCAGACTGACTTTCGTCCACCAGATCGGCACCTTGACATATCCCCAGCGGAACTCGCGGATCGACACGGAATAGATCGCCTCGTTGGTAGAAGGGAGTGCCAGGATCAACAAACCTACAGCACCTATCCCCCAGGACAGGGCGACAACCCATGTGCGGGTCCTGGGGGACAGTTTGTCTGTCAGAACATTGACGCGGATATGGGCATCATCACGCTGTGCCCAGCCTGCGCCAAGAAATACCAGCATCACCAAAGCAAGCTCGGTAAATTCAAACACGCCAGTGATCGGGCTGCCGGTGATCGCGCGCACGGCCACATCAAGCGTTGTGCCAAACATCAGAAACGCCAAAAAAAGCATGGCGATCGCACCCAGTACATTGGACACAAAGTTCAGGACTCTGTTCAAACTCTGCATTATCCCATCCTTTGCATGGTGCAACCGCCACACCCCATCATGATGCCTGACTGATCTCGTAGGGCCGCTTGAGCGTGGCCTGGGGATCATATTTCTCGATAGCGGCATCAATCAGTGATTGCATTTTTTCGCCATCAATTCCCGCAGGTTTTGCCGTTCCCTCCAGCCATGAATTTACCTGTGCGGGCTGGACCAGCGCCTTGGCCATCGCCTTTTGATCGTCAGACACCGTGCTGAGCGTCACACCTTCGGCTTCGGCAGTTTTCACGTAATTTGCCAGTACTTCCTCATAGATCGTGCTGAATTTACCGCCATATATTTCATCGACGATCTCGTCAGAGACTTTGCGAACATCCTCGGGCAGCCCGTCATAAACCTGCTTGTTCATGATTGTTGCTGCAGGTGCGTGCGGCCCGTCCCCGATGTCATAAAACTGTGGTGCGATCTCGTGCAGCTTGTAAGCGATAGCTGTTACAAAGTCGAAGCCATAGACGCCGTCAAGAATACCGCGCTCCAGCGCCTGATAAACCTCTGGCGCCGCCATGGCGACAGCTGTACCACCCAGCGCTTCGACCACATCGGCAGACACACCGTAGGCCCGGATGCGCTTGCCCTTGATATCTTCCAGCGAATTGATCGGGGTCCGCAGAATGAGGGGCGCATAGTTCCAGTTGGTCCAATACAGCACCTTGGAGCGGTGACGCTCTTCCCATTCGGCGCGCAGCGGATCGAACTGTTCGTAGACATCGCGGCAAACCTGCTGCAGCGCATCCGCGCGGTTCATCCGGAAATACCATTCCAGACCGCGTGTGACCGGCAGCTCTGACTGATAATAACCGGGGGCGATCAGGGTCATCTCGGAGGTGCCGTCACGTACGGCACCAAGATGCTCGCCCACCTTGTTCAGTGAGCCCGACCAGTAGCGGCGGATGGTCACTTCGCCCTCGGTCCGCTTTTCCAGCTCGTCAAGATACCAGCGGTCGATCCAGGATGGACCTGCGGAATCGGAAACATAGCTGTCGAACTTCAGCGATGTGGCAGCAAGCGCCAGCGAAGGGGCTGCCATGACAAAAGCGCCCGATGCTGCGGCGGCTCCGGTCTTGATAAAGGTTCTGCGTTTCATATCTCTCTCCCTTTTGCGCCTGTCCGGTTTGGACAGGCCTTGTTTTGCACGCAGGCTCATGCCTGCTGCTATGCTTCCAGATCCAGTGCTGCACGTTCACGCAGGCTGGTTTTCAAAACCTTCCCGTAGCTATTCTTGGGCAAGTCCTGCACAAAGTAATATTTTTTTGGTTTTTTGAACGATGCCATCCGACTCTTACACCATGTATCGAGTTGAGGGCTGTCGCAGGGACTATCGCGTTCCAGCACAACAAAGGCAATCACATCCTCGCCCCATTCAGGACTGGGAACGCCCACCACCGAGACCTCTGAAACCATTGCATGAGCAAGAAGAGTTTCTTCCACTTCGCGCGGATAGATATTCGTTCCGCCGGAAATGATGACGTCCTTGGAACGGTCGGACAGAGTTAAAAAGCCGTCCGTGTCCATGGACCCCAGATCACCTGTGCGTAGCCAGCCGTCCACAATGGTGTCCGCAGTCGCGCGCTCGTTGCGCCAGTAGCCCTTCATCAGCGTCTCTCCCGCAACCACGATCTCTCCGACCCCGCCCACAGGCATATCGCGCATTGCGTTATCTACAACACGCACCTGGACGCCCGCCTGCGCAAACCCGACAGAGACGCGGCGCAGATTGGCTTTTGGGTGCGCAGTGTCAGCAACCTGTGCGCGTGGCAGAACCGTGATTGTCATAGGGCTTTCGCCCTGCCCGTATATCTGCACAAATCTCGCGCCAAAAAGCTTCAGCGCCTCTTGGATGTCTGCCAGATACATTGGGCCGCCACCGTAGATGATTGTCTTGATGCCGGCGCCGTCATATCCCGACGTGCGGGCATGGGAGATCTGGCGTTTTATCATTGTCGGGGCGGCAAAGAAAACAAGATTACCGAGGTCGCGTGCCAGCCCTGCAATTTCGGCAGGATCAAACCCACAGGACCGCGGGATGATATGGCACCCCCCTGCCCGCAAGACGGGGAAGTGGTACAGACCGGCACCATGTGACATGGGTGCTGCATAAAGGGAATTGTCCTGTGAGGACACATTATCCACGTCCATGGCATAGGCCAGTGACATTGCCATGATATTGCCATGGCTGATCATCACCCCCTTGGGGCGACCCGTTGTGCCGGATGTGTAGAACAGCCATGCGATATCATCACGGGATACCTGAACAGGCGCAGACAGTGATGACATCTCTTTGACTGCTTGTATCAGACCAAGATCATGCATTCCGCATTCAATGCATTCGCCCTCCAGATCTGCCGCGTCAGGAAAGATACTGCCCGTTTCTGTAATGACAACAAGTGCTTCGGCATCGCCGATGATCCAGGCGGCTTCGCGCGGATGCAGCTTGTGGTTGATAGGCACAACGATCGCACCAAGCCAGAGCACGGCATGCAGGATCTCAAGATATTCAGGACGGTTGCGCATGAACAATGCGACTCGATCCCCCTTGGTCACGCCCAGCGTTTCGCTGAGGTATTGGGCCATGCCAGCACTGTGCTGTGCAAATTCACTGTACGTTACATGCAGATCCGCACCAAAATGGATTGCGGGCGCATCTGGAGAAATCCGCGCAGTCTGTAACAGCCATCCTGAAATATTCATGCCGATTCAGACCTTGCGTGCTTCCAGAACGGAGACATAGTTGGCAACTGCCGAGCCCCCCATATTAAACACCAGCCCCAGGTTTGCACCGGGCTTTTGCATGTCTCCGGCCTGTTCGGTCAGTTGCCGGAAGGCCAGTGCGTGCATCGACACGCCTGTCGCACCGACAGGATGGCCCTTTGCCTTCAAGCCGCCGGACAGGTTCACCGGAAGCGCACCGTCACGGTAGACAGTCCCTTCCTCGAGCGCGCGCCCCCCCTGCCCTCTGGGCGTCAGGCCCATCGCCTCATAGGTCAGCAATTCCGCGATGGTAAAACAATCGTGGACTTCGGCGAAATCAATATCAGCCAGTGCTACACCCGCCGCCTCGAAGGCTTGGGCAAATGCACGTTCAGGGCCTTCGAAAGCCAGAAAGTCACGGCGTGTCATGGGCAAGAAGTCACTGACATGGACAGCCGCACGCACGCCCACTGATTTGGGGAAATTCGCTGCGTTCTCATCTGTGGTCAGGACCAGCGCAGCAGCACCGTCTGTGACCAACGAGCAATCCGTCAATCTCAGCGGTGGCGCAATCTCGGGGTTCATTTCGGAAACCGTGCTGCAATGCTCGAAGGTGAATTCCTTGTGCATATGCGCCAGCGGATTGGACATTGCATTTGCGTGGTTTTTAACTGCTATCCGCGCCATAGCATCCAGCGGGCTTGCAAAACGCTCTGTATACTCGTGCGCAGCCACCCCGAATACCTGTGGAAAGCTGAGTGCCGCCTCGGCCGCATCATTTTGATAGCCCGCACCGGCCAGTGCCTGTGTCACTTCTTTTGTGGATCGGCTTGTCATCTTTTCTGCACCGACGACAAGTACGGTACGCGCCTTGCCAGCCTGAATAGCGTTCATCCCCGCATGGATTGCCGCAGATCCGGAAGCACAGGCATTCTCGGCGCGCATACCCGGCTTGAACCGCAACTGCGGATAGGCCTGATGGATCAGGGAGGATGCAAAACCGTCCGACACCATGCCGGAGTTGAAATGCCCCAGAAATACCGCGTCAATATCCGCAGGATCAACGCCAGCCTGTTCGACGGCCTCATGGGTTGCAGAAATGATCAACTCTTCAAGGTTCTGCTGTAAACGGCCGAATTTTGTGTGGCCACTCCCGACGATGGAAACTCCGGTGGTCATGATGCTCTCCCTGCTTTCGAAATCAGGTTAACATTATGCAAATTACAATCTATCAGTAGAACTACGTAATATGATACGTATGTCTACGTAATCTAATACGTGGAAAATCCTGATGTTTGATATCTCTTCCCCGCAAAAAGCAGCTACCATCGGCTTTCAGGAATCACCTGTTGCCCAGATCGTTGTGCGTCACCGCCGCCTCATCGAGGTAAACAAGGCGATTGAGCGCATGTTCGGTTATTCCAGAGCGGATCTGGTGAACCGTTCTGTCCAACGGCTTTATCCTTCGACCGCCGATTTTGACCAGATCGGCGCCCGGTGCGAAAAGCGCATGCGCGCAAGTGGTGATACATATTACGAAGATGAACGCTTCATGCAGGCTTGGGATCAAAAGATTTTCTGGGTCCGGGCCAAGGGCACAACACTGTCCCCCGAAGACCCCTTTTCAATGATGATCTGGTCCTTCGAGAAAATCGTGGACAAAACCTACCGTTCTGTGGATCTCAGCCCGCGTGAGCGTGAGGTTGCACACCATCTTGTTAACGGTAGAACATCGCGTGAAATCGGCGTGTCCCTGAGCATTTCACATAGGACAGTTGAAGTGCATCGTGCACGCCTCATGCGTAAATTTAATGTCAAAAACACCGCCGCATTAGTGTCGGAAATAGTACACGCCTTTTGAAGCCGCCTGATGTCACATGTCATGGCGCTCGAGGCTGGTATTGGCGGCCAAGGGTTGTGGCCTGTCTCGCGCGGGGTGGCGCGCGGATTGACGGGCCGGGGCGAGTACAAACGCATGATGCGATGGCTGACAGCCCTCGGCGCGGCGATCGAGACGGACGGGATAAACTGTCCGAAGCCGTCCCGAAGACATATTGCGAATGGTTCCTGAAGGTTGCGCTGGATCAGATCACGTTCTCGGCCAATCTCTTTGACCTAGGCGGGCTCGAAAAACGTTATCGGCGTCTGGTCGAAGATACTGTTGGTGACAGCCCTGCGCCCGACCTCATCTGGGCGGTCCTTCGGTATGGCGCGCTGGAACGCAGAGAGGCGCAGATCGTCCTCAAGACTTCCGAGCCCACGGCGCGCAACACGCTGAGCAAGCTAACATCAGTCGGCTACCTGTCATCCGCTCGCCGAAGACGCCCGTGCATTTGGCGTTTCCTCTCGACTACCGAGAGCGACTTTGCCCCACCCTGTTCGCTGACGGGGATCTGCCTCAATAATTGAAGAGGATCTGCTTCAGGCCGTGCATATTGCTGCGGACTTCAGTTCGTGGCGCGCCACATCCTGTACCGCCCCTGCCCTGTCACTTCGCGGATCAAGCCTCGCGCTTCCATCCAGGCTAGCTTGCGCTGGACGGCGGCGCGGCTGGCACCGGTGTCGCGTTACCCTTAACGATGAGACAGAACGCTTTGGCGGTCCTTTTGCTCCCAAAATCTCACCCATAAATATGAGATGACCAAGCTAACAATATGATTTAATTATGTATTACTGATCTGGCTCCGCTTGTGCGCTGTCTCAGAGTATGGGTAACAAAATCGCAATTAAGGGCAAAACATCACATTTAATGGCAAAGGGAGGTCATTGATTTAATTGGATTCTATATTTCAGATTTAACGGCAACGCGACACATGGTCCCGCACCGACTTTGAATGGGATCCAGAGAACAACCAATACATCTGCCCCGAAGGTGAACCGCTCAAGCAGTTCCGGCGCAACTACTCAGATCCGAACCGGAAACCCACAGGCAAGGGCGTTGCCAAATACCAGGCTCTGAAACACATCTGCCAGGCCTGCCCATCGAAGATGAAGTGCTGCCCGAAAGCCGATGCGCGAAAGATTACCCGTGAAGAACATGAAGATGCCCGACAGGTCGCCCGTGACATAGCCAAAACCAAACAGTACGTCATCTCGATGCGGCTGCGAAAGAAAGTCGAAATGCTCTTCGCGCACCTCAAAAGCATCCTCGGGCTGGGACGATTGCGATTACGCGGTCCATGCGGCGCAAATGACGAATTCCTCCTCGCCGCAACCGCCCAAAACCTCCGGAAACTGGCGAAGATCTTTCCTGCGCCGCAGCAAACGCGCAAAGCCTGATAGGAAAGGTGCTCGCGCCGGGTTTGGAACAACTATTTCTGCATTTGCAAACGTTAGTTTTTCCACAGAACGGCGGGAAGCGGAAGTTCGCTGCGGTCGGGAACAGGACAATACTCAGAGTGAAAATCTGACCTTCGTTGCGGTGCTAAGAGGACCGTGGTGCAAGACTAGGTGCGGTCTTCCTACCTTTACAACTTCAGGCTGCGCCAGCCTGGCGCGGTCTGGTGTTATCCTTCAGCGCAGTCGTCCTGCCTCGGCCCAAAGCTGGGCCTTTCTCCGCCACCGCTGGTCCGAATTTGGCAGATCTCGTTGAAGCGACCGCGCGGCTCCATCAGACGCGGCAAGCGCTTTGAGGGTCCGAGGCGGGTTTCAGACGCGTGCCGCCAACCCAGCGTCATTCAGCTGTTCAGCGTCTGGCTGGTCGCGCAAGCTCTCCAGCCCGAAAGCTGCGAGGAACGCGTCTGTGGTCACGAAGGTATAGGGGGCACCACGACGCGGCGCGCGCGGCCCAGTTCCAATCAGACCGTATGCATGCAGCCGCCCGATCAGGTCCCGGCTGATCTCTTTGCCGAAGACGTCCTTGAGCGCATCGCGGGTGATCGGCTGGTGGTAGGCGATGGCCGCTAAAATCGCGACGTCGAACTCGTTCAGGTCCAGCAACTGGTCCCCGACATCCGCTGCGGCGCGGATCGCAGGCGCGTAAGCGGGCCGCGTCCGGAACATCCACCCCCCTGCGACCATGGCAATCTCGAACGCCCGCCCCTCCAGATCGGCGGCCAGATCCTCGACCAGCAGATCAACCGAAGTCCCCTGCCCCACTATGCGCGCCAGATCCTCGCGCGGTACAGGCGAGGCAGAGGCAAACAGCACCGCCTCGATCCGGCGCATCCATTCGCGCCAGCGCAACTCCGGCGGCAGGTCGGATAGTTCGCGGTCAAGCTCGGTGTCGAGTCCATCCTTGACCATCGCTCAGACTCCGTAGAGCCGGAAGGTGTCGCGGCCAGTCAGTTCGCGCACCGCCCCGAGGTCAACCAGCCGGTCGCAGAGACGCCGCGCGGCGCGGTCCGGCAAGGGCAGGGCACCGGGTGCCACCGCATCGCGGGTCAGGAACATGTCGACGGCGTCGCCTGCCCCCTTTGCCCGAAGCTTTGGTGCGACCGCTTTGAGATGCGCCGTCCGCCGCGCGAGGTCTGCGGCGAGACGCACCGCCTCGCGGGTCGATGAGATGAGCGCGCGATGACAGGCCAGGCGCAAATCGTCACCCCGCTTGCGCAGGTCTGTGCGTTTCAAACCCGCGGCCAGCAGCGGCACGACATGATCCCAACCAAGCGCCTGGGCGAGGGCGGCGTCCGCGAGGATCAACGCCGGGACTTCGGCACGGGGTGCCTCCGTCAGGACAGCATCCAGCACCAGTGCTGCTCGTTTGACCGGCGCCCCCTCCCCCGCATCGAGCCACGTCGCGATCTGGCCCGACTCGAAGGCCGGCAAGGCTCGGCCCAGAGCCTTGACCGACACCGGTCGTTCAGCGGCGCGACGCCAAGAAAGATATGTCTCCCCTGCCGGGCCAGGTAGATCGCCAGGGCGCAGAAGATGAATCGCGTCGCGCAGCTCTGGGGCTCTTTCCAGACGACCAGAAAACCCGACACAGGCCTCGGCCGCTCGCAGCGCCAGCCGATCCCGCAACAAGGCTTTGGGGACCTCTTCGAGTCCCAACACAAGATGCAGGTGGTTCAGCGCCGCGCCCGACAAAAACGCCACATCTTCAAAGGCTTCAGGACGTGCCGAAGTGACCCATGCGGGCATCCGGGGTAGAGTGTCTGTGTCGATGGAGTGTTCCGGTCGGGCAAATGTCATGACTGAAGCCTAAACCATCGCGGCGCTTTGCTCCAGAAAATAGCACAGAAAACGCCTCACTCTATCTTTTGCCATGACGTCCGATAACCTTGCGTTATCGGGCGTAAAAATGATATGCTCGAAAACATGAGCAGTCCTACGAATAACAGTGTCGGATGACCGGAATTGATGAGATTCAAACGCTTCCTTAAAAACCGAGCCGGGGTTCATAAGATTCCGGAGCGATGTTCTTGAGACTGGATGAATCGGAATTTTTGAGACTTGCCGCACAATACCTAATAAAACAAGGACAAGCGCATATCCGGCGCGATGATGACGAAAAAGCCGCCCCCGAATGACATGATCTGTACGACTGCAATCTGGTCTCACGAACTCCGGTCAGATTTTACGCCAATCTCACAAATTCCGATTCAGTCTCATCCCATTATTTTGAGTAAGGCACTGAAAACAGATGAAACGCAGTCTCAAAAACTCCGGCAAACCGACAAAATCGCGCTCAGCGGCACCAAATGGCCCCTCATCCAACGGGGACGAGGGCAGACCCACGACGTCCAGCGAGTCTCTGACACTCCCCTCCTCTGTCGCCGGTTCCGGCACGATCGACCGGCTGGTGGATACCGCCCGCGACTACGCACGCGCGGCGGCTTCGGACAACACGCTCAAGGCCTATGCGAAGGACTGGGCCCACTTTGCCCGCTGGTGCCGGATGACAGGTGCAGAGCCCCTGCCCCCCTCGCCCGAGATGATCGGGCTTTACCTTGCCGATCTGGCCAGCGGCTCGGGCCCCTCCCCGGCCCTGTCCGTCTCAACCATCGAACGCCGCCTTTCGGGCCTCACCTGGAACTATGCGCAGCGCGGCTTCACCCTCGATCGCAAGAACCGCCACATCGCTACCGTGCTGGCCGGGATCAAGCGCAAGCATCGCCGCCCGCCGGTACAGAAGGAAGCGATCCTAGCCGGGGATATCCTCGCGATGGTGGCCGCCCTGCCCTACGACCTGCGCGGGCTCAGGGACCGGGCCATCCTTTTCTTGGGCTACGCCGGAGGCCTTCGCCGCTCGGAAATCGTCAGTCTTGATGTGCACAAGGATGACACGCCGGATTCCGGCGGCTGGATCGAGATATTTGACAAAGGTGCCCTGCTCACTCTCAATGCCAAGACCGGCTGGCGTGAGGTCGAGATTGGCCGCGGCTCCAAGGATCAGACCTGCCCCGTCCATGCGCTCGAGCAATGGCTGCACTTTGCCAAGATCGACTTCGGGCCGGTCTTTGTGGGAATCTCGCGCGATGGCAAACGCGCATCTGAAACGCGGCTGAACGACAAACATGTGGCGCGCCTGATCAAGCGCACGGTCCTGGATGCCGGCATCCGATCCGACCTGCCCGAGAAAGACCGCCTCGCCCTCTTCTCCGGCCACAGCCTGCGCGCCGGTCTCGCCAGTTCGGCCGAGGTCGATGAACGCTATGTCCAAAAGCAGCTCGGCCACGCCTCCGCCGAGATGACCCGCCGCTACCAGCGGCGCCGCGACCGGTTCCGGGTGAACCTGACCAAGGCTGCCGGTCTCTGATCGCGCGCTCATTCGGTCGTTTATTAGCCGTATCCTAAACTGCAAAAGGCAGGATTTGATGCCGTTGATAGGCTATGCGCGAGTATCGACCGAGGATCAGACCCCCCTGCCCCAGTCGCAGGCGCTGAAATCAGCGGGCTGTGTCGAAATCCATGAGGAACAGGCTTCTGGCGGTGATCGTGCGCGGCCTGTGCTGGCGCGGCTGCTGGAACGGATCGGCAAGGGCGATACGCTGGTGGTGGTGCGCATCGACCGGCTTGCGCGGTCGCTGTCGCATTTGCTGGAGGTGATCGAACGGCTGGAAGCAAAGGGCGCCTTCTTCCGCTCGATTCAGGACCCGATCGACACCGGATCCCCGCAGGGCAAGTTCACGCTGCAGGTTCTGGGTGCAGCAGCCGAGTTCGAGCGCGCCCTGATCCGTGAACGGACCAAGGCTGGGCTTGCCAGCGCACGAACAAAGGGGCGGGTCGGCGGAAACCCTGGCCTGCGCGCCCGGGATCCGGCTGCGCTACGCAAGGTCCGACTGGCGCGACAGGACGGATATATAGAACGCCTGAATGAAACTGCGCAGGACTGGGTGCCCCATGTGCGTCGGCTGCGTCCCGATCTGGCTTGGGAAGATCTGGTGCGCATCATCAACGGCCCCCTACCCGAGGCCCGGCGCTGGACGCAAAGCCGTCTGCTGCGCGCTGTGAACGCCTATGTCCGCGATGGGTTCCTCCCCGCGACCGTGCTTGATCGCGCGGGCCCGCGTGCGCGAGATGATCGCCTGCCCGCCATCGTCGCGGGTATCAAGGGCGCCGATCCCGACATTACGCTTCAGGCCATCTGCGCCCGCTTGGAGAACATGCGTGAGCGCACACCCCGCGGCCGGACAAGCTGGCAGCCATCATCAGTGAAGATGTTGCTGGAGCGGGCGAAGCGGCTTGGGATGATATGAGTGAGTTTTGACGCTAAGCCTGTTCGTCACATCATGCGACATCTCCAATTAAGTGGCAACTTTACCTGCTAAGCAGTTTATCCTTGCAGATCTTCCATCGTGTGGAGTAATTGCAAGGTATGTATAAGCGCCAAACTCATCACTTTGTGCAATCCGCGCTCGAGAGCCAAGCTGCTGTTGTCCTCCTCGGCCCCCGGCAGGTTGGGAAAACCACGCTCGCTCTAGACATAGCTTCGGAGCAACCATCGGTATACCTTGATCTAGAACGAGATGCGGACAGGCAGATCCTGACCGAACCGGATCTATATCTGGATGAACAGGCGGGAAAACTCGTCATCCTCGATGAGGTGCAGCAGATGCCTGGCCTCTTCAAGAGCCTGCGTGGTCAGATCGACCAGCGCAGGCGGGCCGGTTTTCGAGCGGGCCAGTTCCTGCTCTTGGGATCAGCCTCCAACGTCCTACTCCAACAGTCGGCAGAATCCCTTGCTGGACGTGTCAGGTATATCGAAATGCCCCCTCTACAGCTTACCGAGGTGGGGGCTGATCAGTTGAATGCGCTCTGGCTGCGTGGTGGCTTTCCTGACAGCTTCATGGCTTCAAGCGATCAAGCCAGCATGGATTGGCGTCTGGATTTTCTGCGTACATATCTGGAACGTGACATCCCTGCACTCGGACCGCGTATTCCAGCCGCAACCTTGCGGCGCTTCTGGACAATGCTTGCGCATGTGCAAGGTGGTCTATTGAACGCTGCAGCCCTCGCCGAGGGGCTGGGCGTCTCCGGCCAAACGATTGGACGCTACCTCGATCTGCTCGTTGATCTCATGCTGGTGCGGCGACTGCAGCCCTGGCATGAGAATGTCGGCAAGCGTTTGGTGAAATCGCCAAAGGTTTATGTCCGCGACAGCGGGGTCGTGCATGCCCTGTTAAGCATTGGGACAATCGAGGGCTTGCTCGGGCACCCCGTCGTTGGCGGCAGTTGGGAGGGGTTATGTATCGAGGCCCTTCTTGCCGCTGCACCAACCGGCACCGAACCCTTCTTCTATCGCACTTCTGCCGGAGCTGAACTTGACTTGGTCCTTCGCCTGCCTGGGGGCGACATCTGGGCCGTTGAGATCAAGCGCACGACTGCGCCAAAGGTCTCGCGCGGGTTCTATGTGGGCGCGGAAGACATCAAGGCCAGCCGGAAGATGTTGATCTACGCCGGAGAGCATGACGTCCCCGTGGCCGAAGGCGTTCGTGCAGTGCCTCTTGAGCAAGGGATCGGGCTGTTGAGAGCACTATAGCGCAACGCTTGTTGCGCGCGTGCACGAGAGTAAGGGGTCTACTTGTTTTGTTCAGTTTTAAGTACGCCGCGCATTTCCCTGTGGGATTTTTTCCGGTCCCCGCAGGTCTCCCGGTGCGTACCGGTTGCATGGAATACACATCGCAGCGGCCGCCCCGTCTACAACGGCTGTGGCCCATCTTCCTCCCCTACCCTTCTATGCGGCGCTTCGCATCCAGCGTGATCAGGCCTTGGTCAACCGCGCAGCTGCCCTTCTGGCTGCATCAGTTTCACAAGCGCCGACAACGAAACCGCCAAAGGCTTCGGCTCAATCTCCATCTTTACCTCCGACCTGGAAATTACCATCGAACCCGTCGGGAGGTCGAACAGGACGGCCTTCGCGCAACGCGTCGCCGGACGCTCCCCGTGAGGCAAGCTGACCGAGTGCGGCGGCATCTAGAAGATTCAGAAAGGGGAGACCGGCGCTGGCTACTTCACGGTGAGCATCTGTGATCACGGCTTCAACGTAAACATGGGCAAAGCCACCAACTAGGACGGTCATCTCCTGGGGTCCGAAAGACGCGGCGTGAAACATGCATGGTTGATCGGCTTCGCTCTGGTCAGCCGACTTAAACTCCAATCTTGAACGCGTTCAAGATTGGAGTTTCTGGAGCCACTGAGCCTCAAAATAAGCGCCTGAAAACTATAGGCGCGTGGTATCTTTATCTTTTGCTCAGAACCGTGCTACCATTGAAGCAGAATCGAGTCGAACTCGGACCCAACCGAAGTCAGGGCTTATAAATGAGCGGTAGTTTAGAACAGTTTTTGACGGATCTGTCACGTGGGCTTGAGCGCACGATGGTGGCAGTGAACAAGGAACTCACCTTGCGTCAGCGCATCAAGCGAACCTGGTCCATGCGCCAGTGCGCTAGGTTTCTCAATGTGAGTATTCAGTATCTGACCAAGTTCGCCAATTCGAGCGATGACTTTCCCGCAGGAGAATATGTTGGAAGAGAGCGTGTTTTCACGCTTTCAGAATTGATGCACATGCGGGCCCTTCTGGCAGCCTCGGCAAAGCGGCCGTACGACTACCTGGCCTGGCGGAAGCCTGACGCACCTTTGCCCGTCATCTCGTTTGCAAGCCAGAAAGGCGGGACCGCCAAAAGTCTGAGCGCCGCGCATTTTGCCCAGTATCTCAGCTTGCACTACGGCATGCGTGTCGGTGTTATGGATGCTGACCCGCAAAGTACAATAACGCTCTACTTCGTCGGGGGAGAGGGCCTTCCCCAAATGCCCGACGAAAACACCGCATCTATGGTGGACTTTGCTGGACTCTTTCAGTCGGAAGACGCGCCATATACCGACCACGATGCGCAAACGCTCGATAGCTTCCTTCTCAAGACCTCCTGGCCAGGCCTGCGCCTGCTTCCAGCTCACGGCGAAACATCCGAGGGTGAGATCCAGATTGCGCGGCTTGTCCGCGAAGCCCCCGCCGGAAAGAGCTTTTACCGCTACCTACGCGATGCCATCGACCGCTGGAAAGCGGGCCACCCACCGAAAACGCCACCCAACGAATTGGTAGTCGACGGCAAGGTCGACCAGGAGCGGCTCGACACCGCACTAGCGGAGACGCTGGATGTCATCATCATCGACTATCAACCCGCGCTCACACTGTTCCAGTTGAATAACGTGATTGCGTCTACTTCACTGGTCATACCGCAAACCATGAAGGGGTTCGACATTGCGACGTTGTCGACCTTTGTGACTGGCCTGCTTGGGATGCTTCAGCACATCCTGGCCCATGAAAGGATCGAGATCGGAACCGGTGCGAACATGCTGTTGCCAACGATCGTTCAACGGTCCAATGCGCAGGATCTTAACCACATCGGAAACCTGCTAGAACATTGCCCCACGGAAATTCTGCCCGTGTTTTATTTGCGTTCCGACGCGATCTCGAACGCTTCGGACGTCTATCAGTCCGTATACGAATACGAGCCAGACACGCCGGGAAAGCGCAAGGGGATCAACCGGTTCATCACGAATGCCGATGCCGTGAACGACGCCATAATATCGCGACTCTGGCCAGGACTCGAACGTGGCTACGCCAATACTTGGATGGACGAATTCTATGAAGATGACGGCGAGGGTGAAGCATGAAACGCAGTATTCCAAGGTCGCTGGTCAGCAAGGCTACCAATCTCGATACAAACAAGGAACGTGCGAGCGGCTCCGAAGGCAGGACAGAATCGAGTGATGCTGTTTCGACTCCTTTCAAGGGGGCCGGCAGTGCCTGGAAATCAGGAGCGCTTGCGCAGTCGCAAGCTGCAGTAGAGCGAAGCAGAGCCGAGCTTTGTTTGGATATCCTCAACGGTCGCCATGAGATAAGCCTGTCGCCAGATCAAATCTCCGATCCAATGGGAACCGACCGCCGACAAGACTGGATGTCCCAGGAAGCCTTTAGGTCTTTGGTAAACAGCATCGCTTCGAACGGGCAGGACACGCCCATTCTAGTGTGGCCGGAGGATCCGGATTGGCAGCCGGATCCGTTGGACCCGTCGAATATCGCGGGGGTTCCATTCGTGATGCTGACAGGACGCCGCCGACTGGCTGCCGCGTCAGAGCTCGGTGTACCCCTTCGTGCAATACTTGCCCCGCCTGACGCGCGAAACGCTGAGAACAGCAAGTTTGAAATGTTGTTTCTCCGGTTTCGCGAGAATGAGGAGCGCGAGAATCTCAGCCCTTTTGAGCGATTGGTTTCGATTGGTGAAATGTATGAGACGCTGGCTTCTGGCGAAGAGAAACTGACAGCTGTGGCCTTCGCCAAGAAAATTGGTGTGCATGAGAGCCTAGTCTCGCGAGCACGGTCCGTTTTCGCTGCGCAGGATCAAATCTTGAACACGTTCAAGAGCGTCTACGACATGAGCTTTCGTGATTTACAGGGTGCCTTAGCGAGCTTGGAGAGAACGAACAAAGCCAAGCCAAAACCAAAGACAAAGCCCCAAAAACTCACCGTAAAGCGCAAGGTGGGCAACCGAAATCTTTCGGTCACTTCCGTCGATGGAAACCTATCAATCAAGGTTGCAGGAGTGCCGATTGACCAAGAGCGTCTCGAAAAGCTTGGAGACTTAGTCGCAAGCTATTTGAACGTCGAAGACACGGAGAAGGATACCGACTGAAGACAGCGTTGGTGAGATGTTCTTCGGAACGATGAGGCAAGGAGCAAAAAAGGAACGACAAGTGAATTAACGGCAAAAGAAAAGCCCCCAAGCGGTGTGGCCTGAGAGCTGATCTTAATGGTTTGGTCACCTTCAAGATAAGTCTCACAGGATTCACTGTCAACGACGAACGCTTCTGAGCGAACGGCTTTCTTTTGCCTCCACACAACCGGAGGTGAGATACAGGCATGAAACATACAGGTTGGCGCAAGCCGACACCGGGTCTTGGAGTTGCTGAGCAGCTTGCCCAAGCCGGTGAACGGGTAGCAGTACCCAAGACGCGGGCATTTGTTGCGCTCAAGCGCGTTGGAGCGCATATAGGTCTGAAGGCCGGCGACATGATGCTCCTCGATACACTGGGGGCCTTCACGCAGGCCCAGGACTGGGAGGAGGGGCAGCGCCCGATCGTCTGGGCCTCTAACGCCTATCTGATGGAACAGACCGGCTTCTCTCTGTCGGCACTCAAGCGTCATGCGCGGCGTTTGGCAGAGAACGGTGTGATCTCTTTCCAGGATAGCCCGAATGGCAAGCGGTGGGGCCGCAGAGACGCTGAGGGACGTATCGTCGAGGCCTACGGCTTCGATCTGTCGCCGCTTTCGGCTCGAGTCGAGGAGTTTGAAGAGCTGCAGGCCGAGTTGCAGGCCGAGCGCGAGCTCTGCCAGCGCTTGAAGCGTCAGATCACGGTTGCGCGCCGGATGATCCGCGCGCGGATCGAGGCGGCGGTAAGCGGCGCGTTGCGCGGGCCCTGGACGCAATTCACGGGTCTCTTCGAGGAGCTTCTGGACCGACTTCCGCGCCGCCATCACGCCTCTGAACAACTGGAGCGACTACTGGCGTGGTTCAAGGAACTTCAGGAACGAGTCGAGGCGGCCTATCTCAAGGCGACTGGTGCGATAAACCCTGTGGAAAACACCGACAAAAATGACGCCCAAGCTATAAAGAAGACTCAAGAAATGAACCCCAGGGAGGTCATTTCTGAACCTCATATACTAATTACAAATCAACTTATTCCTGTAACTAGTAATTCCTCTGAAAAAGAGGAAGCGGCGGATGTCGTGCCCAATGCACGACCCGAGGAGCGGGTTGATGGGGAACTGGAAGACTGGGTTGCAGAGGTGCGCAAGAAGCGAACCGCGCTTGACCTGCAAACAATCATGCAGGCCTGTCCAGAGTTCGCGTCCTGGGCGCGTAATATGGGCGGATTCCTGAAGGATTGGGGCGATCTGCATCGGGTTGCCGGGCAACTCAGGCCGATGATCGGGATTTCGGAGCATGCTTGGAACGTGGCTCAGGACCGAATGGGCACTCAGGTGGCCACGGCTGCGTTTGCACTTGTGTTCGAGAAGCACAGCGCGGGCGAGGTTGCCTCACCAGGCGGATATCTGCGCGGCATGGTCGAGAAAGCCGGGGCAGGGGAGCTGCATCTTGAGCGTAGCTTTTATGGCAGGCTCAGCGGGCAAGCGGCGTAAGAGGGTAAGAGGGTAAGATTAAAAGATGTTACGCATCCGCAGATGTAGGCAGGGCTGTAGAAAATATCTTGCCGATCTGCTGAATCTGCTAACTATCTGCCAAGTAACGATAATTTAGCACCTTGTGCAAGATTTTGCCGATTCCCGTTGCCGATTTTGCGTCCGCAGATGCCTCTGCTGTTCCAAATCAATGGCTTCGACAAAAACGCAGGCATGGCGCGGTGTGGTGAGGACCCGCTGAAATTGGCCAGGACAGGGTCAATGCTCGAGAAAAGTGAAAGTGTTCTTCGGGTTTTGTGACTGACGGATGAGGGCCTTTGGGATCCCTCAGATGGGTCCGGGCCGGGTTCCGGTCTGCCGTTCCTGATGAAGGGCATTCCCATGCAAACAGGTGTCTTGCGCGTGTTGCGCGCGAGCGCTGCCTCGTGGTGGCGACACAAGGAACTACGCCGAACCGGCCAGACGGGGCAGGCACAACGGCTCGAGCGCGAGACCGTCCTGCGTGATCTCGGCTATCTGAAGCAGGCGGCGTTATTGCCAAACGCGCACGTGATCTGCGGAGAGGGCGGGACATTCCTCCATCTTGGTTGGACCACCGTGTCGACCTTCGCGCCGATTGAGCGCTTTCCCTTGGCCACTCTTGCGGTCGCACGTGGCACGCCGTTCATCGATATCCGACTCGTCACCGATGTCATCGCCTTCGCGAACCTGCCGCGGGTGACGCGGGACGGATCGGTCGACCCTGACTCTTCGGGTCCCGGCAAGTCCGTGTCGCTGACCACCTACATCGACATGGTCGAAGCCCTCGGTGGCAGGATCGCCAACGATCCGCGCCCCTGTCGGTCAACCTAGTCACCACTCCCTCTCACCAAAACTCGAAAAGGAGGCCAGCCATGGCCCGATCCCGTACGCCCAAATTCGATGCCTCAGAGGTCATCACAAACGAAATCATCCGTATCATTGAGCGCGGCGTCCTGCCCTGGCGAAAGCCCTGGACCGCAGGCGGCAGCTCTCGCCCCCTGCGCGTGGGGGGTGAGCCCTACCAGGGGGTCAACAACTTCCTGCTGACGATGCGCACCGTGATGGCGGGCCACAGCTCGCCCTTCTGGATGACGCTGCCTCAGGCCAATGCCTTGGACGCGAAGGTGCGCAAAGGCGAGAAGTCCTCTGTCGTTGTCTACTACGGCCAAAGCCGGAAAGACGCCGATGGCGAGGACGACCGTAGCAGCGGGGATGATCACTCCGAGGAAGCCCGCATCTTCCGCTTCCAGAAATCCTACCGCGTGTTCAATGCCTGCCAGATCGAGGGCTTGCCCGACAGTTTCTACCCTGACCCGGAGCCCGTGCCCGAGCATCCGCCGTCCGAGCCCATCCCGCACATGCAAGCGTTTTTCGATGCCATCGACATCACAACCGTCTTCACGGGCACGGAGGCGTACTATTTGCCCCCCGTGGACAAGGTCTACATGCCGTCCATCACGCGGTTTCAGGACCCGCGCAATTTCTACGGGGTCTGGGCCCATGAGCTGGCCCATGCCACAAAAGCCCCCCATCGGCTGAACCGCGATTTCGGGTTCTCGAAGTTTGGCAACACG
>NZ_LWER01000252.1:0-743 GCF_001634775.1 Sulfitobacter sp. HI0027 | reverse complement strand
AACTGATACTCAGGACAAGGCAGCCCGAATTTCTCAGATTGGGCAGCAGGCTGGCGTTGCGGTGGACACTCTCGTGGTTCCCAACAAGGGTCGTGACATCCTGCCTTTCATGCAGCTTTTTACTAATGGCTATGCCCAAGAGGACGAGATCTGGTGCCACGTCCATCAGAAGAAGTCTCTTGGGGTGACCGACGCGGGCGAGACCTGGCGTCGCTTTCTTATGGCGATTCTACTGGGGGATGATACCCGGCTCTCATCCGCTCTAGAGCATATTGCCCAACCGGAAACAGGTCTTGTTACGGCCTTTGATCCTGGTGTCAGCGATTGGGCTGGATCGCGCCGCCTTTTGCCGCAGATTGCGCAGAAGCTGCCAGGGCCGATCCCTGAGCATGCGCTGCTGTTCCCGGTAGGTAACATGTTCTGGACACGCGGAAACCTGGTTGCGAAGATGAATAGCATATTCGGGAAGGACTACCCTTGGCCGAACGAGCCCATCGCCACTGACGGTACCGTATAGCACCTGATTGAGCGGCTCTGGCCGGCGGCAGGCGCGATGGCCGGACTGAACGCGGTGTTCCTCGACAAACCAGACCAGCAAAGGGTGTAACCGAAATGCGGATCGTCTTTCATATCGGGATGGGGAAAACCGGAACCACGTCCATTCAGCACGCCTTGCGCACCAATGCCGAGGCACTATTCAGTCAGAAGGCGGCCTATCTGAGCATGTGGTTCGACGAGATCGA
>NZ_LWER01000251.1:0-559 GCF_001634775.1 Sulfitobacter sp. HI0027 | reverse complement strand
CGAGTACCAACCCGATTATCTCCTCGCTCAAACCATAGAGCGCTTTCTCACCCGCGTGCCGGAGTCCTAAAACCACTTGCTCGACATCAATGCGTCCCCGAAGGTTAGAGAACCATTTTGCACGTCCAAATCGTCATGGCGACCCTATTATTTAGCAGCCGGCGCCCTTCAAAATGGCGCGCGCCGCCCGTTATGGAAACCGCGTGTAATCATGGTTATGGTAAATAACCCCGTGGCGCGGGATCATTCGCGGCCATAGATATCCTCATGGCGCAGGATATCGTCTTCGTTCAGATAGCTGCCGGTCTGAACCTCGACCAGGTAAACCGGCAGTTTGCCCGGATTGGCGAGCCGGTGTTTGGTGCCCAAAGGAATGTAGACACTTTCATTCTCTGTCACGAGACGTGTTTCGTCGCCGATCATCACCTCGGCTGTGCCTTCGACCACCACCCAATGTTCTGACCGGTGATGGTGGCTTTGCAGGCTCAGGGTGCCATTGGGATGAACCATAATCTGTTTGACCTGAAACCGCGGCCCCTTGGTGAGGGTCTCATACCAC
>NZ_LWER01000250.1:0-402 GCF_001634775.1 Sulfitobacter sp. HI0027 | reverse complement strand
ATGCTCGAGAACCATGCACAAGCGGTAGCCGAGAGCATGGCCTATACTTTATTCCGCACCGCCCATTCCACCTTTGTTAAGGAAACCGAGGATTTTACCACCGGCCTTGTCTCACCCGCTGGGATGACCTTTGCCAGCCCGCGCGATCTGGGCGCGACATGGTTCATTGGTCTTGATTACAAGGGGGCGCTGGAAGCCATTGATGGCTACGAGGAAGGTGATATCTGCATCACAAACGACCCGTATTCCGGGTTTGTCTGCACTCATACCCCCGATCTGCACATCTGGAAGCCGATCTTTTGGGAGGGTGAGATTGTCGCCTTTGCCGTGGGGCATATCCACAACACCGATATGGGTGGCGCAGTACCTGCGTCGCTGTCGCGGGCCAATACCGAAGTACAC
>NZ_LWER01000249.1:0-483 GCF_001634775.1 Sulfitobacter sp. HI0027 | reverse complement strand
ATGGCCTGCGATCAAGAACGGGGTGATGCGGCTGGAACCGGCCCAGTTTGAGGCGCTGTTTGCGGGTTTGGACTGGCGGCGCGTGCGGCCTCTGGAGGTGGCAGCCCCAGCTGCGGCGGAGTGACTCACTGGCACGTTTGCACGGGTCATTCGGCCCTTGTTTTGCTATGGTATCGGTCATGACTGCACCTGACGAATTGCCTGATGACATTGCCGAATTGAAGGCGATCATCCGTGCGCAGCAGGATCAGAATGCGCGGCTGGAAGCCTTGGTCGCTTCCTTCAAAAAGGCGCTCTTCGGGGCCAAGTCCGAGAAGATCGATCCGGCCCAATATGAGCTGGAACTCGAAGATATCGAGACGGCCATCGCGCAGGTGGAAGCCGAGATCGACGCCGACGCGCGCACCGCGCCTGTGCGGCCCCCAAAGCCTCGCCAAACTAATCGCGGATCACTGCCCAAACATCTGGAACGGGTGGAGGTTG
>NZ_LWER01000248.1:0-610 GCF_001634775.1 Sulfitobacter sp. HI0027 | reverse complement strand
GCCTTGCCCTTGCGCTCATACCATTTCCGACAAAACCCTATAAAAGCGGCATCCGGGTGACGTGGTGGGTCGTTCATCCACATCCGCCATTCCTGCTCAAGCGCATAGACATCCCATGTGGGAGCAGCCTTTCGAGCCTGATCGTAGGCATCAGAAGACAAACGCACCGATACCTCTGAAGCGAACGATGGGCTATCGCCGTAAATCTCTAGGAACTCGGGCTTTGGAGTAATTTCCAGTACATCATGCAAAAGCCTGAAGCGATAATCGGGCATGTGGGACTGAGCCTCATCTGCCCTGCAGATCGCCTTTACAAGGCGTTTGAACTCTTTTGCTGTAGATGTAGAGCCTGTCTTGTGTTGCAGCTTATCTAGCCCGATCCGCCAGACATCCTGCTTTCCGCAGTGCTTTCGTGCCAACTCATACAAGCGCCGCTCCAAAGGTTTGCGAAGCTGAAAATATGCTTTGTTAAGTGTTAGCACATTCTTGTTCTCGATTGCCTTGACGAGCCAGTCACCCATTTCCAGTTCCACGCTGAGAAGGCGTCCTGTGGAGTCCTCCTTGACGATCCGCGCGTCGGTGATGAATGAAATCGAACGCCATTCGCCTA
>NZ_LWER01000247.1:0-586 GCF_001634775.1 Sulfitobacter sp. HI0027 | reverse complement strand
ACGGCGTGGGCGGCTCGGGCGTGCATTGGAACGGGGCGACGTACCGTTTCCTGCCCTCGGATTTCGTCGCGAAAAGCCATAACGAAGAACGCTATGGCCCGCTGCCAGAAGACATAACGGTGCAGGACTACGGCGTCACCTATGAGGAATTGGAGCCGCATTTCGATTATTTTGAGAAGATCTGCGGCATTTGCGGCACGGCGGGCAACCTGCGGGGCGACATCCGTGAGGGAGGCAATCCCTTCGAGGGGGCGCGCAGCGACGAATACCCCAATCCGCCGATGCAGATGACCTTCTCGCAGGATCGGTTCGAAGCGTCCGCGCGTGAGCTTGGATTAAACCCATTCCCGTCACCTTCGGCGAATATGTCACGCGCCTATGTCAATCCGTTGGGGTTGCAGCTGGCGCCCTGCACCTATTGCGGTTTCTGCGAAAAACACGGCTGTGGCAACTATTCCAAATCTTCGCCGCAGACCACGATCATCCCGGTTCTGATGAAGCGGGAGAATTTCACCCTGCGCACTGATTCCGAAGTGCTCTCAGTCGAAAAGTCCCCCGACGGCTCCCGCACCACCGGGGTCACCTA
>NZ_LWER01000246.1:0-561 GCF_001634775.1 Sulfitobacter sp. HI0027 | reverse complement strand
GCCCATTAGGCTGACCGGCGGCAGATCAATGCGCGCGCCGTTGTGGCCCACGAAATCGCGGTAATCATAGCGGGTGCCAGGAAAGCCGACGTAGTGCCAAGCCACCATGTCTCGGTTGCCGCCGTAGATTGGATCGGCGAAATAGCCTTCGATGGTGTTTTTTAGGATCAGGTCAAAGAACGCCTTGGCCGAGACTCCGTCGAAGGTGATTTCCTCATCGTCCATCCCCTTGAGGATCTCGTCCTGTTGCGCCGCGCTCAGCGCGGCAAACCCGGAGTCCTGCTGTGCGCGGCAATAGGCGTCGAGTTCGGCAAGCGCGTGGCGGTAAAGCTCTGCCGGGGGGTGTTCGCTTTGATAGCCTTGGGTCGCCGTGCCTTCGAGGAAGGGGCCCTTCATGTACCAATGCTGCCCACGGCCATAGAACCCCGCCATCTGCCGGTCGAGGAAGGTGATCACATCAGCCTCGGTCGCCCCCGGCCCTTCCCCATCCGATGGGATCAGCCGCGCGCAGATCGCGGCGACGGCCTCGCGTTCGTCGGGGGTAAAGAACCGATCCTCACG
>NZ_LWER01000245.1:0-472 GCF_001634775.1 Sulfitobacter sp. HI0027 | reverse complement strand
CCTTGAAAGAGAACGCCGCGTTCTTCAACGGCGATGGCGTCGATAAACCCACAGGTTTCCTCACTGTGCCGCAGACGGAAGAAGATGATGCTGACCGCGCGTTCGGCACTCTGCAAACGGTTCCGGCGGGAAGCGCAACAGTCATTGAGCAGGATGACCTTGTTAATCTGATGATGTCCCTTCGCAGCCCGTACCGGATGCGCGGCAATTGCGCGTGGATCATGAACCGCACAACCGCGGCGATTGTTCGGAAGATGAAGGACGCTGATGGGCGGCTGATCTGGTCTGATAGCTTGGCTGCCGGACAGCCTGCAACGCTGCTTGGCTATCCCGTGTTCGAGTCAGAGGAAATGGATAGTGTTGCAGCCGATAGCATCCCTATCGCCTTCGGTAACTGGGGCGCGGGCTATCTGATCGCGGACCGTTCCAACCGCATGCGGCTTTTGCGTGACCCGTTCACCCGCCCCGGCTG
>NZ_LWER01000244.1:0-518 GCF_001634775.1 Sulfitobacter sp. HI0027 | reverse complement strand
AAAGGTAATAGGGTTTCGGGGCAATCTAGCATGACGCGCCGCAACTGACAGGAACAATAGCGATCCGCTTGCCGAAATCTTTCTAAGCGGCCAGAGTGGCTGGAAATATTTGCGCGTCAGTACAGCTATACCCGGCCCGCGGGTTTGCCGCACAGTGCAACAGGAGGAGGAACACCATGGGATACCGTGACACCTACGACCGCTGGCAGGCCGATCCGGAAGCCTATTGGCTGGAGCAGGCCGAGGCGATCGATTGGGACATCGCGCCGACGCGCGCGCTATATGACCGGGGCGACCATATCTATGAGTGGTTCGCGGATGCCAGTGTAAACACCTGCCACAACGCTGTGGACCGCCATGTCGAACAGGGCAACGGCAAGCGCGTGGCGATCATCTATGACAGCCCGATCACTGGCAATAAATCGACCCTGACCTATAGCGAGTTGCAGGCCCATGTTGCCTCGCTCGCCGGGGCGCTGGTGGCGCAAGGTGTGGAAAAAGGCGACCGCGTGGTGATC
>NZ_LWER01000243.1:0-807 GCF_001634775.1 Sulfitobacter sp. HI0027 | reverse complement strand
TGCCCCCATGCTTTGGAGGACACGAGCGTTGCACCCGCAGCACCGGCCCCCAGCAGTTGACGTCTGTTCATCATCTGGTTGCTTCCTTGTCTCAATGTCCGCCGCCGCCACCGGCGGCGATTTGTGTCTCTCCACCGGCACCACCGCCGCCGCTGCCACCGCCGTAGATTGCGGCAGTCAGACCAGCCGAGGCCAGCCAGAACTCACGCTTGGCATTGGCCGCTTCAAGCTGGCTCCCGATCCTTTCGCGGGCGTCATTCAGCAGGTCGAAGGTGCTGGTGATCATGCCGTTGTTGCTCAGCAGTGCCTCCTCATCGATGGTACGCCGCAGCGGCAGCACCACGTCCGAATAGTGCCGCGCAATCTGGTGGCTTGAGCGGTAGGCCGTGGCCGCAGCACGTGCTTCGGAGCGGACGTTCACCGCGCGTTCGGCCAGCACATTGGCCGCTTGCAGATAGCTCAGCTCGGCCTTGCGCAGCCGCGCTTTGCCGCTGTCGAAGATTGGGATCACGAACTCAAACTCGACCTGCGGTGACACGCTGGTTTCAATCTCGCCGTTCTCTTCCTCCCGTTCGATTTCGGCCCCGGCGATGACTTCGAGATCGGTCAGGGTACGGGTCGCATCGGTCAGGCCATAGGCTTTGGCCGTGGCCTCCAACCCCAGCCGGGCGACTTCCAGATCAACCCGATTGGCCAGTGCCAGCCGTTCGATGCCCCGGTGGCTGCTGACCGTGTTCGGCACACGCGGCAGGGCATCGGGCACGTAATAGGCCACGTCCTGCCCCCAACGGCCCATAAGTCGGGTCA
>NZ_LWER01000242.1:0-9763 GCF_001634775.1 Sulfitobacter sp. HI0027 | reverse complement strand
AGCACACCGATCATCAGGGCACGGCCCGTATCCCCGCCGCCGTAATGGGCCGCCGTGCGGGATCATGTCTTTGACGTGCTGCGCCAGAAACGGACGGCGGCCCATTACGGCGGCGGGGATACGGGCCGTGCCCTGATGATCGGTGTGCTGCACGGGCAAGGGGCTGATCTTGAGGCGCTGTTCACGGGCGAGGGGCACGCGCCCACGCCGTTGAGCGACGCGGAACGTGCTTTCCCACAGCCGCCCGAAGACCGCGCCACAAGGTTGAATCTGCCCGATTGGCTGCTGCCTTTGTTCGACGCAGCGCTCGGGGAAAAGGCGGATGCCGCAGCCACGGCGCTTCAGGAACGCGGGCCGATCTGTCTGCGGGTCAACACGGCGCGGATCGCGGTGCCTGCCGCGCAGGAATTGCTGGCGGAGGAGGGCGTTCAAACCCGAGCCAACCCGCTTGCCGATGCCGCGCTAACCGTAATTGAGGGGCAGCGCCGGATCCGAAATTCCTCCGCCTTTGCAGATGGCTACGTGGAATTGCAGGACGCGGCGAGCCAAGCAGTCGTGGCCGCCCTGCCGTTGGGGGGGCGGGTGCTGGACTACTGCGCCGGGGGCGGTGGCAAGGCCTTGGCTCTGGCCATGGACCCCACGCGCGAGATCACGGCCCATGACATCGACCCGCGTCGGATGAGCGATCTTCCCCCCCGCGCCGCGCGCGCGGGTGTTGAGATTTCCTTGGCCGATACCGAAAAAGCCGAAGCTGGCGCGCCCTATGACCTCGTTCTCTGCGACGCGCCCTGTTCGGGGTCTGGCGCATGGCGCCGCGCGGCAGAGGGGAAGTGGACCCTGACCCCCGACCGGCTGGCTGAACTGACTGCCATTCAAGACCAAATTCTCGATACCGCAGTGGCACTTACGCAACCTAACGGCGTTTTGGCCTATGCCACATGCTCGCTTTTCCGAGAGGAAAATGAGGCGCGGATTGAGGCATTTTTGGCCCGTCACCCGGGCTGGAAAATCGCCCGGATGGACCGTTATGACGTGACTGCCGAGGGCGACGGCTTTTTCTCAGCACAGTTGACGCGCGAGTAGTTTTCCCCATAATCAACCAATGCGTGCAAGTGCTCTAGGGTTAAAGCCTGCTTAACTTCTCTCGCACGTAATAGTCCTATGATTCGGTTGTTAGGGGAATTGCGTGCAGCAGGGCGTCGGGGATTCAGGGGTTGGCGGGCAGGCCGGGCTCACGCGGCTATGGCTGCTTGGGGCGATGGCTGTGGCCACCGGTGCGCTCGCGCAGCGCAGCGCCGAGGCGTCGTTGAAGCTTGGCCTTACCGCAGCGGCGGTCACGCTCGGCTTGATTTCAATCGGTTACATGGCCCTCCGCCTGCGGGCGCGGATGCTGAACCAAGCCAGCACCGACGGGGTCGCCGATTTCATCGCAAAAGACGGCACGCCCAGCTTTATCGCGTCGATCGACCGGCAAGTTCTTTACCGCAATGAAGCGGCTCAAAAGCAGTTTGGCGACGGCAGCGGAGAAACTCTCGCGCAGGCCCTGCGAACGCATTTCTCCAACCCCGTGGGTCTTCTCTACCGACTGCAGTCCCGTGCCACGGCAAGCGGCAACGCACGAGAAGAAGTGATCACCCGCGTCGGCCCGGTGCGCATATCCGTACACCATGTGTCGGCTGACCGTTTGCTTTGGCGGATCGAACCGGCACCAGCCCGCGCGGGACCCCGTGCCACCCAAGATAGCATGGCCTTGCCGATGGTCATGGTCGGTCGGGGCGGGACGATCCTTTTCATGAACGAGGCGGCTCGAATGTTCGTCGGGGACCGGGTGAAGTCCATGGACCGACTGTTCAACGCCCTGCCATTGACCTCGGGAACCGTGGCGGAAATATCCACCGCACAGGGCAACCGTCAGGTATTGGTGGCCGAAGTCGACGCCGGTGCCAACCGCCGTGCACTCTACCTCTTGCCCCCGCCCGATGGGGGTGTCTCAGCCAGTGAATTGGGATGGGAAACTTTTCAAGACCTCCCCGTGCCGATGATCAAGCTGGGGCCGGATGGGACCGTATTGGCGTTCAACCGAATGGCGGCCAAACTGCTCGGCGTCTCCCTGCGACGCGGCGCGCATCTTTCACAACTAATGGAGGGGCTGGGCCGTTCTATCTCAGACTGGTTGAATGACAGTCTCGCAGGGCGATTGGTGCAGAAATCCGAATTTCTCAGGCTGACCCGCACGGATCAGGAGATTTTCGTACAGGTCTCGCTGAACCGGATATCCGAAGGCGGAGAGGCCGCCCTGATCGCGGTGCTACAAGACGCAACCGAACTGAAATCGCTAGAGGCGCAATTCGTGCAGAGCCAGAAAATGCAGGCTATTGGTCAGCTGGCTGGCGGTGTGGCTCATGATTTCAACAACCTTCTGACCGCAATTTCCGGCCATTGCGACCTCCTCTTGCTGCGCCATGACCAAGGCGATCCGGATTTTAGCGATTTGGTTCAAATCAACCAGAACGCCAATCGGGCAGCCGCGCTGGTGGGGCAGCTCCTCGCCTTCTCCCGCAAACAAACCCTCCGGCCCGAAACGCTGGACATGCGCGATACCTTGGCCGACCTTACCCATTTGCTGAACCGTCTGGTGGGCGAGAAGGTAACGCTAACCTTAAGCCATGACCCGGTCCTTGCGCCGATCCGTGCGGATAAACGCCAGTTGGAGCAGGTGTTAATGAACCTCGTTGTCAATGCCCGCGATGCGATGCCCGCCGGGGGTGAAATTCGCATCCTGACGGAGGTGACAACACTCGATCAACCACTCGAGCGGGACCGGGTCAGCGTTCCCGCCGGGCGCTATGTCACAGTGCAGGTCCACGACGATGGCACCGGCATCCCGAAAGATAAGCTGCAAAAAGTGTTCGAGCCGTTTTTCACTACCAAACGCACCGGCGAGGGGACCGGCCTTGGCCTCTCGACCGCCTATGGGATCGTCAAACAGACGGGCGGATTTATCTTTATCGACAGTGAGTTGGGGCGGGGAACCTGTTTTACTCTGTACTTTCCGGTCCTTGAGGGGCAGCCGCATACGGTTTCTCGGAAGACCGCCTCGCAGCCCGATCAGGGCCCGGTGCAACGATCCGATGGGGTAATCCTGTTGGTCGAAGATGAAGCGCCGGTGCGGGCATTTGCCTCCCGTGCCCTACGCCTGCGCGGCTACACGGTGCTTGAAGCGGAATCCGCCGAAGCCGCACTGAAGATGCTCGAAGATCAAGAACTGGATATCGACGTCTTTGTAACGGATGTTGTCATGCCCGGCATGGACGGGCCCAGCTGGGTGCGCCAAGCCTTGAAGCAACGACCGGACGTGCGGGTCGTTTTCGTTTCTGGCTATGCGGAGGGTAATTTCGGGCAGGAACAGTCAAAAATCCCCAATTCGGTTTTCTTGCCCAAACCCTTCTCCCTGACCGATCTGACCAATACGGTACATAACCAGTTACACTAAGCTGAGGGCAGGGCTAAGGGATCGATTCGTAGAGCTCAAATTCCGCCGCGAATTTCCGGCGAAAGCGTTTTTCGACGTTTGGGGAAAGCGCCAATTCCATCTTGGGCGATACATTTTCTTGCCCCAAGGACAGAGTCACGTCGAGCCGCTCTTCCAAAAAACTACGCAGCCGGGCCTGATCTTCATAGCGGAAGTGGTGGGTGATGCCGGTGCCGTTCGGTTGGGTCTCCATAAACTTCAACTGGCTTCCAACATCGGCAAAACCCGGCTTGTCGCCTTTCATATAGGCGAGCACAAATTCGTCAAAAGTAACCCCAAAGGTGTTGTTGGGCTTACCCTCCATGAAAGGGCGCTGCCGATAGCGGTACCAACTGCCAAGCCAAGAAATCGGCTCGCGCATGACGGCCATAAGTTCAAGCTCGGCGTCGCAGATCTTAAGGAACATCGGCCGAATAAACCGATTATACCGATAGACGGGCGCGTGTTTCAGCATAGGGGGATCGGAGATCACCATGTCCGCGCGGGGCGCGAGCGCCTTTTCATAGGCGGTGGTTCCGGTTTTGGGCACTGACAGAAAGACCAGCCGTTCTTTGAAAAAAACAATCACTCGCGTCTTATCCCAATCTGCACATGGTCACATCTATGTCGGGTAAACCATTTCTTTACCATTCCCGAGAAAACTTAAAGGACAAACAAAATCATTGAAATGTTCTTCATTTACCCCCATATAGAACATTAGAAGAACATAAGCGACACAGCGTGCAGGCGATTGCCGCCGGTGCGCCACTGTGACACTAAGGGATGAACCTAATGGCAACGGCAGATCTTTTGACAATGGACAGCAAGAAAACCGCAGAAAAGCAAAAGGCGCTCGACAGCGCGCTGGCCCAGATCGAACGTCAGTTCGGCAAAGGGTCGATCATGAAGCTGGGCGCCGAAGGGGCGATCCAGGACATCAAAGCCAGCTCCACAGGCTCGCTGGGCCTTGATATCGCGCTTGGCATTGGCGGTCTGCCGATGGGGCGTATCATTGAAATTTATGGCCCGGAATCCTCGGGTAAGACAACTTTGACCCTGCACTGCGTCGCGGAACAGCAGAAAGCTGGCGGCGTCTGCGCCTTTGTCGATGCGGAACACGCGCTTGATCCGCAGTATGCGAAAAAGCTTGGCGTGGACATTGACGAGCTGCTTATTTCGCAGCCCGACACGGGCGAACAAGCCTTGGAAATCACTGACACTCTTGTGCGATCTGGCGCCGTCAACATGGTTATCGTCGACTCAGTCGCGGCTCTGACGCCGAAGTCCGAGCTTGAAGGTGAGATGGGCGACAGCAGCGTCGGTGTTCAGGCCCGTTTGATGTCTCAAGCCATGCGTAAGCTGACGGGCTCGATCAGCCGGTCGAACTGTATGGTCATTTTCATTAACCAAATTCGGATGAAGATCGGCGTCATGTTCGGGTCACCCGAGACGACAACGGGCGGTAACGCGCTGAAATTCTACTCCTCTGTCCGGCTCGACATCCGCCGCATCGGCGCGCTGAAAGACCGTGATGAGGTTGTCGGCAACGCGACAAAGGTCAAGATCGTCAAAAACAAAGTCGCGCCGCCGTTCAAGCAGGTCGAGTTCGACATCATGTATGGCGAAGGCATCTCCAAGATGGGCGAGTTGCTTGATCTTGGCGTAAAAGCTGGCGTGGTCGATAAATCGGGCTCATGGTTCAGCTATGGGGATGAGCGGATCGGGCAAGGGCGCGAGAACGCGAAAACCTTCCTAAAGCAAAACACCGCCATGGCGTCGGAGATTGAGGATAAGATCCGCGCAGCCCATGGATTGGACTTCGAAGGGTCCGGCGGCGATGACGCGGATATTCTCGAAGCGTAAATGCGCTTTGGGTATTAAGATGCTGCAACGGGGGCGTGGCCATGGGCTGCGCCCCTTTTTCGTGGGCAGGAACGGTGGACAGCGCCGGGGCTGAGGGGTATTTGGGATCGATCAAATCTGCCCCGGAAGGCCTCGCCCATGAAGACGCTGAATGAAATTCGCTCAACTTTTCTGAATTATTTCGATGCGCAGGGGCATCAGATCGTGCCCTCTAGCCCCCTGGTGCCGCGCAACGACCCGACACTGATGTTCACCGCTGCCGGTATGGTGCAGTTCAAGAACCTTTTTACCGGGGTGGAAACACGCGATTACAGCCGCGCCACGTCGGCACAGAAATGTGTGCGGGCGGGCGGCAAGCACAATGACCTCGACAACGTGGGCTATACCGCGCGGCACCACACGTTTTTCGAGATGCTGGGCAACTTCAGCTTTGGCGACTACTTTAAGGCCGAGGCGATCCCCTTTGCTTGGGACCTGCTGACCAAAGAGTTCGGCATTGACCCGAACCGGCTTTTGGTCACGGTGTACCATACGGATGAAGAAGCGGTAAAAATTTGGAAGGCGCACACTGGCCTGCCGGACGAACGCATCATTCGGATCGCGACGGATGATAACTTCTGGTCCGCTGGCCCAACTGGCCCCTGCGGGCCCTGTACCGAGATTTTCTACGATCACGGCGATCACATCTGGGGTGGCCCTCCGGGATCGCCCGAGGAAGACGGTGACCGTTTCGTCGAGATCTGGAACCTCGTTTTCATGCAATACGAGCAGTTCGAGGATGGTACGCGCCAGCCGCTGCCCAACCAGTCGATCGATACCGGGATGGGGATCGAACGGGTGGCGGCGCTGTTGCAGGGCACGAATGACAACTATGCCACGGACTTGATGCGCAAACTGATTGAGGCCAGCGCACATGCGTCTTCGACCGATCCCGATGGGCCAGGAAAGACCCATCACCGGGTGATTGCCGACCATTTGCGGTCGACCTCCTTCCTGATTGCCGATGGGGTGATGCCTTCCAACGAAGGCCGCGGATATGTGCTGCGCCGGATCATGCGGCGCGCGATGCGCCACGCGCATTTGCTCGGCGTTAAGGACCCTTTAATGCATCAACTGGTACCATCATTGGTGCAGCAGATGGGCGCGGCTTACCCTGAATTGGGTCAGGCACAATCGCTCATCCGTGAGACGTTGTTGCTGGAGGAAACCCGTTTCCGCCAGACGCTTGATCGCGGTTTAAAGCTGCTGGATGATGAATTGAGTGGACTGCCTGAGGGGGCCACACTGCCGGGAGAAGCGGCGTTTAAGCTTTATGATACCTACGGTTTCCCGCTTGATCTAACGCAGGATGCGCTGCGCGAAAAAGGGCGCGCGGTGGATACCGACGGGTTCGACACCGCAATGGCGGCGCAGAAAGCGAAAGCTCGCGCGGCTTGGGCTGGGTCGGGTGAGGCTGCGGATGCCACCGTCTGGTTCGACGTGGCCGACAAAAGCGGCGTGACCGAGTTTTTAGGCTATGACACCGAAAGCGCCGAGGGGCAGATCGTGGCCTTGGTGCAAGGCAGTGATCAGGTGGATGCTGCCGCTGTGGGCAGTGATGTACAGGTCGCGCTAAACCAGACGCCGTTTTATGCGGAAAGCGGCGGGCAGGTCGGCGACACCGGGGTGATCCGCACGCAAACCGGTATCGTGAATGTGACCGACACACGCAAATCTGCAGGTGTCTTCGTGCATTTCGGCCATGTGGTCGAAGGCGAGGTGAAACCGGGTCAAACGGCTGTTCTCGAGGTCGACCGTCTGCGGCGCAGTGCCATCCGGGCCAACCATTCGGCCACGCACTTGCTGCATGAGGCCCTGCGCAATGCGCTTGGGGATCATGTGTCGCAGCGTGGTTCGCTTAACGCGCATGACCGTCTGCGGTTTGATTTCTCGCATGCCAAAGGGCTGACACAGGAGGAACTGACCCAAGTCGAGCGCGAGGTGAATGACTATATCCGCCAAAACACGCCGGTGGAGACGCGGATCATGACGCCGGATGACGCGCGGGCCATGGGGGCGCAGGCGCTCTTTGGTGAGAAGTATGGCGATGAGGTGCGTGTCGTCTCGATGGGTCAATTGGACGGTTCCGGCAAGGGCAGCGACAAATCGACCTATTCGCTTGAGCTTTGCGGCGGTACCCATGTGCGTCAGACTGGGGATATTGGCGCTTTTGTTCTGCTGGGGGACAGTGCCAGCAGCGCGGGGGTGCGCCGGATCGAGGCGCTGACCGGGACCGAAGCTCTGGCTTGGCTGCGCGAGCAAGAAGCGGCGCTGAGCCGGGTTGCGGCAGAGTTGAAAACAGCGACCAGCGACGTGCCCGAACGGGTGCGCGCCCTGCTTGACGAACGCCGGAGCCTGTCCAACGAAGTGGCGCAGCTGCGACGCGAATTGGCGATGTCGGGCGGCGGTGCGGCCGCACCCGAAGCGCGTGAGGTGAATGGCGTCAAATTCATTGGCCAAGTCCTCAGCGGTATCACAGGCAAAGACCTGCCCGGTCTGGTGGATGAACATAAGGCCAAGCTGGGCTCTGGCGCGGTGCTGCTGATCGCCGATACCGGGGGCAAGGCCGCGGTCGCGGGCGGCGTGACACAGGATTTGACAGATCGCGTTTCGGCAGTCGACATGGTCAAAGCGGCGGTGGCCGAATTGGGCGGTAAGGGCGGCGGTGGTCGGCCCGACATGGCTCAGGGCGGTGGTGCCTCGGCAGAGAATGCAGAAGCGGCGATTGCCGCGGCTGAAAACATCTTGAAAGGATAAGGCCCATGGGCGCACTCTGGATTGCACATGTCACCGTCACCGACGAAGAGGCATATAAGAAATACGCCGCCGGCGCCACAGAGGCCATTGCAGCGCATGGTGGCAAGTTCATCGCGCGGGGCGGGCGTTTCGTTCAGCTTGAGGGCAAGGAACGGCCGCGCAATGTCGTGGCGCGTTTCCCCGATGTTGAAACAGCGGAAAAATGTTACCATTCCGATGCTTATCAAGCTGCGTTGAGCCATGCGCGCGGCGCGTCCGAACGCGAATTGATGATCGTCGAAACCGAGGAATGATTGTAAAGCGCCCCGCCTGAATAGTAGGTGGGGCGTCTTGCGTTGATGGGGGAACCTTCGCCCCGAAAGGCGGTTGACCCATATGAACCTCAACCGACTATCCGCTTTCGCCCAATGGTGCCGCCGCCACGTGGAGGTGACCACTTTGGCCCTCATGGGCCTTTCCGTCATCGCCGTTTGGACCTTGGCCGAACTCACCGAAGAGGTCGTGGCAGGCAGCACCAGCAATCTTGACCGTGACATCCTATTGTTCCTGCGCACGCCGGGCGATCTATCGGTTCCCATTGGCCCGTGGTGGGTGGAAGAGATCGGCCGTGATTTGACAGCTTTGGGCGGTGTTGCAGTTTTGGTGCTAACGACCGTTGTGGTCTCGCTCTTTTTCTTGCTGCAACGACGGTGGTCTACCGCGCTCTACATCTTTGCGACTGTTGGCGGGGGGATCGTCTTGAGCAGTATCGCCAAGGAGTTCTTTGACCGGCCGCGCCCCGACCTTGTGCCGCATGGGTCATTGGTCCACACGGCGAGCTTTCCTTCGGGGCATTCGATGATGGCGGCTGTCGCTTACCTCACGCTAGGGGCGATGGTGGCGCGGGCGCAGACGCGCCGCGCGCTCAAGGTCTATACGCTGGCGGTTGCCGTCTTGCTCACGCTGCTCGTTGGGATCAGCCGTGTCTATATGGGGGTGCATTGGCCAACGGATGTGGCGGCTGGCTGGCTTGGGGGGGGAGCTTGGGCCATCCTTTGCCTTTTGGCCGCGCTCAGTCTGGCGAAACGCGGGCATATCGACAGAGAGGAAAGCGATCGGTAAGGCCTGCGGCTTTTCCGGCGTCAGATGTGAAAACGGCAGCGCATCCTGGGATGCGCTGCCGTTTTTATTTTGTAAAAGTCGTGGCTTAGCTGGCTTTCGCCATGCGCTTGCGCTCATGCGGGTCGAGGTAACGCTTGCGCAGGCGGACCGCGTTCGGTGTCACTTCAACAAGCTCATCGTCGTCGATATAGGCGATGGCTTCTTCAAGGCTTAGCGTCATTGGCGTGGTCAAGCGCACCGCTTCGTCGGTGCCCGAGGCGCGCACGTTGGTTAGCTTTTTGCCCTTCAGCGGGTTCACTTCAAGATCGTTTTCGCGGCTGTGCTCACCGATGATCATGCCGGTGTAAACGTCAGCCTGTGCGCCGATCATCATCTTGCCACGCTCTTCGAGGTTCCACAGGGCGAAAGCGACCGAGGAGCCGTTTTCCATGGAGATCAGAACGCCCGCGCGAGGGGACATGGGCGATGATGCGGGTCTTGCCCGCACCGGCT
>NZ_LWER01000241.1:0-744 GCF_001634775.1 Sulfitobacter sp. HI0027 | reverse complement strand
GGCACATAAGGCCGCCAACAAAGTGCTGATGTATGGCTTTAACCACCGCCGTCACGCGGCTGTCATCAAGATGAAGGAACTCGCCGACAGCGGCGAGATGGGCAAGGTCCTCTGGATGCGTGGCCGCTACGGCAAATCTGTCGATGGTGAATATCTGCAAGGCTGGCGTGCGAACAAAGAACTCGCCGGGGGCGGGATCCTTTTGGATCAGGGCATCCATATGCTGGACCTGTTCCTCCATATCGGTGGTCAGCCCTTCGACGAGGTGCAGGCCATGGTTTCCAGCCTCTACTGGAAGACCGAAGGCATCGAAGACAATGTCTTTGCCATGATGCGCAACAGCGAAACGGGCATGTGTGCCCAGTTGCATTCCACCATGACCCAATGGCGCCATCTCTTCTCGCTCGAAGTGTTTTTGGAAAAAGGCTATATGGTCCTGAACGGTCTCAAGACCGGCTCTGGCACCTATGGTGAAGAATTGCTGACCGTCGCACGCAACCGCAGCCGCGCCCCCGCGGCCACCTGGCAAGAAGAAGAGCGTTTCGAATACCCGGTAGATACGTCTTGGGCCTCGGAGGCTGCAGAATTCTACGCCGCGGTGATGCAGAATGTTCAAACCCATGGCACGGTCGAACATGCCATCGGCGTCATGGATTTGGTTGATAGGATTTATGCCAATGATACCCATGTCAAAGGCGATCTCTATACCGATTTGCAAGGGCGCGACTGAACGCCTTTACCTCC
>NZ_LWER01000240.1:0-579 GCF_001634775.1 Sulfitobacter sp. HI0027 | reverse complement strand
AGGGACGGCGTGAGGCGTGTTGCTCGGAGCAGACAAAAATTAATGCTCCGGGATCAGCCTCGCAATAATCAAATCAGCCGCTTCTTCTGCGCTTAGCTTCGTTGTATCAATGCGCAACTCCGCCGCTTGTGGCGCCTCATAGGGCGCATCGATCCCGGTAAAGTTCTTCAACTCGCCAGCGCGCGCTTTGGCATAAAGCCCCTTCACATCACGGCTCTCGGCTACTTCAAGCGGTGTGTCAACGAACACCTCAAGGAATTCACCAGGTTGCATCATGCTGCGCATCATATCCCGCTCTGACCGATAGGGCGAAATGAATGCGGTAATAACAATCAGGCCTGCGTCCGTCATAAGCTTCGCCACCTCGCCAACACGGCGGATGTTCTCGACCCGGTCCGTTTCGGTAAAGCCCAGATCCTTGTTCAGCCCATGGCGCACGTTGTCGCCATCCAGCAGGAACGTATGACGGTTCATCCGGGCGAGCTTTTTCTCAACAATATTCGCGATCGTGGATTTGCCGGACCCGGACAGACCAGTCAGCCAGAGCACCGCTGGCTTTTGGTGCTTCATAGAGGCGTG
>NZ_LWER01000239.1:0-641 GCF_001634775.1 Sulfitobacter sp. HI0027 | reverse complement strand
ATATCATGGGCACCTTCGAGCTGCTTCAAGCGGCCCGCGCGGCCGAGGTGCAGCGCTTTCATCATGTCTCCACGGATGAAGTCTTTGGCAGCCTTGGCCCCACGGGGCAGTTCACGGAAACCAGCCCCTATGATCCACGCTCGCCCTATGCGGCCTCGAAAGCGGCCAGTGACCATCTGGTGCGGGCCTGGGGCGAGACCTATGGGCTGCCGGTCGTGATCAGCAATTGCTCCAACAATTATGGCCCCTACCATTTCCCCGAAAAGCTGATCCCGGTGGTCATCCTCAATGCGCTAGCGGGCCGGGATATCCCGATTTATGGCGATGGCGCGAATGTGCGTGACTGGCTTTATGTCGAAGACCATGCCGATGCACTGCTGCGTGTCTTGCAGGAGGGTGAGATTGGGCGCAGCTATAATATCGGGGGCGAAAACGAGCGCTCCAATATCGATTTGGTCCGCGATATCTGCGCGCTTCTGGATGAAAAACGCCCCAAGGAGCGCCCTTATAGTGACCAGATCACCTTTGTTAGAGACCGCCCCGGCCATGATGCGCGCTATGCAATCGACCCCGATCGCATGCGCCGGGAGTTGAATTGGCGCCCTTCCGTGACCCTTGCCGAGGGGCTGGAGAAGACCGTG
>NZ_LWER01000238.1:0-492 GCF_001634775.1 Sulfitobacter sp. HI0027 | reverse complement strand
GGCGTGGATAAAAACAGCCACGGTTCCAAAGTTCCATTCCGATTTATCGGGCTGGAGTGCTGTCGTGGGCAATATCTCGAACTGATCTGCATTCGCGTTGAACTCGCGCATCGGTATTGTCTGGCACGCGTGATCAATTGCAGCCTGGTAAGCCGCGGGGTGCCCTTGGCGCATGAAGTCGAGGGCTGGCCTTAGAGAAATGGCATTAATATCGTGGAGCAGCGGGTCGAGTGAGAAAACCTCTAGAGGTAGGCAAGGGCATCCCTTCTTGACCAGGCTATGCACCTCGTAAAGCCGCGGATCACTTGTTTGCAGCTCGTCAAGTTCGAGTGGGTATAGAATGTCATGCCCATGCGATTTGAGAAAGTGCGCGAACGGGCCAAGACCCCGCCTAAAATCTGTCCAGTGGTCGCCACCTTCGAACGCTTGCCAAAACTCTCGGAACTCGTCCGTGGCCTGTAACGCTGCACCAAAAATCGCAAAGTCCAGATA
>NZ_LWER01000237.1:0-539 GCF_001634775.1 Sulfitobacter sp. HI0027 | reverse complement strand
TCCGTGGTGTCCTGTAAGATCAGGATAGGACCGTTGGTGGCCTCGAAGCGCAAGCCAGTGGCGGCGAAATGACCCTCAAGAATCTTGTCTTCGCTGACATTCTCATTTGAAAAGAAACGGTATGCCGCCTTGGTGTTCGACCAGTCTTGGAACGCCGTGGGCAGCGATTTTCCCGGACGACCTCCAAGGGTCGCGAGCATTGCTTCAAGCCGCCGGTTCAATCGAACATCTCCCAGATCACATCTGGCAGTTTCCGTCCCCACCCAATTCTGTCCCATATCTGCACCTCATTCATTCGGTGCCACATGACGAATCATGCTCGGGGCTGCGCGGGCAAGAGCAAGACTGATGGGTGAATCAATTCGTCGCACCAAACTTATGGGTAACTGCAAGATCAATGGAGCGGCTACGCTCAAAGAACCATTGAGTACAGTGAATCTGGTCGGTTTCATGATAGTGAGCGGCGTTCCTTTAATGCTCTGGCGGACCCACTGTGCTATAGATAGTCGGTATGTCGTTGCGAGGAGGAAGCGCGCGAC
>NZ_LWER01000236.1:0-689 GCF_001634775.1 Sulfitobacter sp. HI0027 | reverse complement strand
CATTATTCAGGCCAGGGCGTTCGGCTTTGGCGCCGGAGATGACATCTTCAAACACAGTTTCGCAGCCCGCAGCTTTGAGCGCATCCACCTGCGGTTCCAGCTTTTGCTCAGTGGTCGAGATCCGCGCATATCCAATCAGAGCCATGAAGATAGCCTTGTCCGTTTTCCTGTCCATAAATCAACTTGTCCGACTTCCCGTTGTCAAGCCATATTGGCGGACGGAACGGGTCGTTCCGCCTAACGAGCGTTTCACGGACTTGGGACAAAAGAGGGTATTTTATGGCACGGCGACAAATATTGACGGCAAGTTTTTGGTCTCGGCTGATGGCACCACCCTCGAAGGATCGAGAAGTCGCGATGTATTGCACGCTCACCCCGGATGAGATCGAGGTTGTCGCCAGAAAGCGAACAGCTGCTGCGCGTCTGGGCTATGCCGTATCATTGGCTTATCTACGCCATCCCGGGCGGGTTCGTAATGTTGGAGAACAGGCCAACGACGTGATGCTGGCCTTTCTTGCAGATCAGGTTGATGCCAGCGCCTCCGATCTCGCGGTCTATGATCAGCGCCCGCAGACACGACGCGAACATATCGCGCAAATTATAGCTCGGTTTGGATACAAGGCGTTCACAAAACCCCTTGTGCGGGAGTTTGTTCATTGGCTGACACCATCTGCCGGAGAAGACCCGCG
>NZ_LWER01000235.1:0-812 GCF_001634775.1 Sulfitobacter sp. HI0027 | reverse complement strand
AAGTGGGTCAGGGCTGTCATGTTCATAAATGGAGTTCTCTAAAAAAGCATGGTTCGGAGGGCGGTACACCATTTCTATCTCGTATTTCAGCCAGCGTAACCCCCATCTCGGCAGTAATTTGAGAGTGTTTACCCCAAGCCAGTATAAACTTTTGGTATGGTCGTGAATTTCTGCGCTTCTAGAACGTTGCGGTGAAAAAAGACGGGCTAAAATAAGGTGCTCTAATCCGCGAATGACCGTGGCGGGCGCCTAAGAGCAAAAGAGCGTCCCCACATTGCCCTAGCATCACGTGACAATGAGCCGATTGCTTGCTAAGGCAAGTGGAGAAATTTCAAGGAGCACGCCACTGTGCAGGTGACTCAAACCGCCCTACCGGGGGTCCTTTTGTTAAAACCCGCAAGGTTCGGTGATGCCCGTGGGTTCTTTTCCGAAAGCTGGAACCGCAAGACACTGGCGGAACACGGGATCGCATTAGACTTCGTGCAGGACAATCATTCGATTTCTGCAGCCGTCGGGACCGTGCGCGGGTTGCATTTTCAGACCCCGCCTCATGCGCAGGACAAGCTGGTGCGCTGCGGCCAAGGGGCGCTGTTCGACGTGGCGGTGGATATCCGCAAGGGCAGCCCGACATATGGCCAATGGGTTGGCTATGACTTGACCGCCGAGAACGGTTCGCAACTGCTGATACCCAAAGGGTTCCTGCACGGTTTTGTCACGCGCGCCCCTGATACAGAGATTATCTATAAATGCACCGACTACTACGCGCCCGAATGTGACGGCGCGTTGCGCTTTGACGATCCCGATATCGGCAT
>NZ_LWER01000234.1:0-654 GCF_001634775.1 Sulfitobacter sp. HI0027 | reverse complement strand
TATTGGAACTGCTGGTGCCAATGAGCGTCGGCACGTCATGGCCCATGGCGTTCATCGTGTGGTGCGACTTGTGGCAATGGATTGCCCAGTCGCCCAGATGGTCGGCCACAAACTCATAGGCGCGCATGGCGCCCACGGGGATGTCGATCGAAACCTCGGGCCATTGCGCCGATTCCGGCACCCAGCCGCCATCGGTGCAGGTGACCTTGAAGTCATAGCCATGCATGTGGATCGGGTGGTTGGTCATCGTGAGGTTGCCCACGCGGACCCGTACCTTGTCACCCTGATTGACGACCAGCGGGTCGATGTCGGGGAAAATCCGGCTGTTCCAAGTCCACAGGTTGAAATCCGTCATCGTCATGATGCGGGGTATGTAGGTGCCCGGATCAATATCAAAAGCGTTCAGCATGATCAGGAAGTCCCGATCGACGCGCATGAAATCGGGATCCTTGGGGTGGACCACGAACATGCCCATCATGCCCATCGCCATCTGCACCATCTCATCGCCATGCGGGTGGTACATGAAGGTGCCGGATTTGGTCAGATCGAACTCATAGACAAAAGTCTTGCCCGGCGGGATGCCGGGGTGGCTGAGCCCGCCGACGCCGTCCATGCCCGAGGGCAGGATCAGCCCGTGCCAATGCACGGGGGTAT
>NZ_LWER01000233.1:0-426 GCF_001634775.1 Sulfitobacter sp. HI0027 | reverse complement strand
CGGTGCTGCTCACGAGCCTGTCCTTTAACTGCTGCGACGCCTTAGCCGCCCTACTCTCTCATTCCGCCGGGCCGTTAACGACCTCTTGAGACGGATTCGAAACATCGTGGTTTCAGTGACGCCACCCTAAAAGTTATGGTCCTGCCCTGTCCAGCGCCCCAACGGGGGTTCAGAGTCACTTCAACGGGGGGATAGTGTCCCAAGGAATGGTGTAACTTTGTTCTTCGGCCATGGCTTGGCCGCAGTTACAGGACGGCGATTGTCGCCGGGTCCATGGGGGTAGTGTCGCAAATGGCGGCGACGGTTTCCAGTGTCATGTAGCGCCGCGTGATCGCCCACTCATCATTTTGCTCCAGCATCAGGGCTCCGACCAGTCGTGTGACTGCGGCCTCGTTTGGAAAGATGCCGACAACGTTGGTCCGGCGC
>NZ_LWER01000232.1:0-1145 GCF_001634775.1 Sulfitobacter sp. HI0027 | reverse complement strand
GCCGAAGCCGTGGACCGCACCATCGACGTGACCATGCGCGAAACCGACGACGGCGAGATGATTTTCGAGCCCGCCGCGTTCGACATCAAGGAAGGCGAGACGATCCGCTTTGCCGTCACCAACAAGGGCGAGATCGAGCATGAGTTCGTGATCGACACGATGGAAGGCAATGCCGAGCACAAGGAATCCATGGCCAAGATGGACATGGAGCATGATGACCCGAACTCGGTGCGTCTCGACTCCGGCATGGAGGGCGAGGTGATCTGGACCTTCGCCAACGAAGGTACGTTTGAATTCGCCTGCCTGATCCCCGGCCACTACGAATCCGGCATGCATGGCCCGATCACCGTCGCCCAGTCCGATGACGCGCCAGAGGCGCCCGCGGTCTACTCCACCGGCAAGATCAAAAAGGTCGACGCCAAGGGCAAGAAGGTCACCATCATTCACGGCCCGCTTGAAAACCTCGACATGCCGTCGATGACCATGGTGTTCAAAGCCGATGAAGCGCTGATCGCCAAAATGAAGGAAGGCCAGAACATCGAATTCGTGGCCGATCGTGTCAAAGGCAAGCTGACCGTCACAGCGATGAAGTAAGCGCCAATCGCAGGGCCGGGTGACCGGACCGGCCCTGTGCTTTCCACAAATATAAGGCACTTCGAGCTATGAAAACGCGTGGAACCATCGCCCTTTGGGCCATTGCAACACTACAGGCCATTGTGGCGATCTTCTTTACCGTCTGCTTCTTGTTGGACGCTATGGGAATGGAACCTGAGTTTCTGATCTGGCAGAGCCATGAGTATCAGCAAACGATCTTGGCCATCGGGTTGAACCTCGGCGTGGCGCTTGGCTGGATCGCCCTTAGAACAAGCCTGCAACGAGCGCGGCTCGCCGAAGAAAAGATGCGCCGTTGCACCTCAGAGTTTTCGATGGTGATGTCGCAGCATTTCACCGATTGGCGTCTGACCCCCGCCGAGCGGGATGTCGCGGTGTTTTTGGTCAAGGGCCTGAGCACCCGCGACATTGCGGACCTGCGCGGCACTTCTGAGGGGACGATCAAAGCGCAGACAAACGCGATTTATCGCAAGGCTGCCGTTACCGGGCGCACTCAGTTGCTCAGCACCTTTATTGAGGATCTGATGGATGAC
>NZ_LWER01000231.1:0-36406 GCF_001634775.1 Sulfitobacter sp. HI0027 | reverse complement strand
CTTGCCGCAATGAAGCTCACCCCGCGCGACGCAAAGCCCTATTTCGCGCGGCCTGATCCCGCGCGGACGGGGCTTTTGATCTACGGCAGCGATGCCATGCGCGTGGCCTTGAAACGGCAGGAATTCCTGAAAAACCTGCTCGGCGCCAATGCCGAAGAGGAAATGCGCCTGAGCCGGATGCCCGCAGGCGAATTGCGCCGCGATCCAGCGATGCTGCTGGACGCGATCAAGGCGGTCGGGTTCTTCCCCGGCCCCCGAGCGGCGCTGGTGGAAGAGGCAAATGACAATATCGCCAAAATTCTGCTCGACGCGCTCAAAGACTGGCAGCCGGGCGACGCGCAGATCATCGTCACGGCGGGCGATCTAAAAAAAACCTCCAAGGTGCTTAAAGCCTTTGAGAGCCACCCCAACGCCTATGCCACCGCGATCTATGACAATCCGCCCGACCGGGCCGAGATTGAGCAGATGCTAAAGGATGCGGGCCTCGCACCCGAGGCCGACGCGATGGCCGCGCTCAGCGATCTGGCCCGCACCCTTGATCCGGGTGATTTCCGCCAAACGCTAGAAAAGATCACGCTCTACAAACTGGGCGACAGCAGCCCCATCGGGCTGGAAGACATCGCCGCCTGCGCCCCCACCTCGACCGAGGCCGAGGTCGACGACATCCTGCATGTGGTCGCCGAAACCCGCGCCGCCGAAATCGGCCCCGTGATGAGCAAGCTGCAAGGCCAAGGCGTGAACCCGGTGACCCTGACGATCATGGCCACCCGGCATTTCCGCACCCTCTACCGCATCGCCGCCAACCCCGGCGCGCCGATCTATGGCGTGCGTGATCGCGACCGCGCGATGCGGCAGGCGCGCAACTGGGGCGCGGTGAAGCTAGAAACCGCGCTTGCGGTGCTGACCGAAACCGACCTCAAGCTGCGCTCTGCCGGGCAGCACGCCCCGGCGCTGGCTTTGGTCGAGCGGGCCTTTATCCGTCTGGCGATGCTGGGCGCACAACGTTGATTTTGGGAGAGGAAATTCAATGTATACTGTCATCGGCGGCACCAAATCCCGCGCTTTTCGCGTCATGTGGATGCTCGAAGAATTGGGCCAACCCTACGCGCTGAACCCCGCCGCGCCCCGCTCGGAAGAGGCGCGCAAATATAACCCTTCGGGCAAGATCCCCGCGCTTGTGGACGGCGATGAGGTACTGACCGATTCCCTCGCGATCATGACCTATCTGGCCGACAAACACGGGGCGCTCACCGCCCCTGCAGGCACGCCCGAACGCGCCCGGCAGGACGCATTGACCTTTTGGCTGATCGACGAGTTCGACGCGATCCTCTGGGCGGCGGCAAAACACAGTTTCATTTTCCCCGAAGAAGCGCGCGTGCCCGCGATCAAAGACAGCCTCAAGGCCGAGTTCGAACGTGCGGCCAAAAACCTGTCTGACCGCCTGGAGGGGCCGTTTCTGATGGGCGATCAGATCACCGTCCCCGACCTGCTGGCGGTGCATTGCATCAACTGGTCGATCGGCGCGAAATTCCCGCGCGTGGATGATAAACTGAACCTCTGGGCCAAATCCCTGCGCGAACGCCCTGCCTTCGTCGCCGCGATGGCCAAGGAAAACGGTTAACGCCGCGCCCATTCCACAGCATGGCGGCCCGCCCAATGGCCGGTCGCCAGACAACCGTTGATCAGATAGCCGCCCGTGGGCGCTTCCCAATCCAGCATTTCCCCGGCGGCAAAGACGCCCGGCACCTCGCGCAGCATCAGCCCCGCATCCAGCGCGTCGAGCGCTATCCCCCCCGCCGTCGAAATCGCCTCATCCATCGGGCGCAGCCCGGCGTGGGCGATGGGCAGGTCTTTCAGCAAGGCGGCCAGCGCCTCGGCCTCCTGCGGCAGCGGGCGCGCCATCTCTTGCAGCAGCGCGATCTGGGCGGGGGTCAGTTTCAGCCGCTTGCGCAGATGATTGGCCTGACTGTCCTTACCGCGCGGCTTCGCCAAACGTGCCGCGACATCGCGGGCCTGCAAGTCCGGCAGCAGATCAAGCGACAGCCCCTGCCCTTCGCGCAGCCCGCGCGAGACGCTGTAGATGCCCCCGCCCTCCAGCCCACGGGCCGAGATCACCGCCTCCCCACGTGAGGTGTAGGGGCCAGCGCGCCATGCCACACCCTTGAGCGCCGCGCCGAAATGTCGGGTCATATGCGGCGACCAATCGACCAGCAACCCGACGTTGGCCGGGGCGAAATCGCGCAGGGCCACGCCGCGCGTCGCCAGCAGGGGCGCCCATGCCCCCGTCGCGCCAAGCCGCCGCCAACTTGCACCGCCAAGGGCCAGTACCGTCACATCGGCCTCGACCACTTCCCGCCCGCCGGGCGTATCGAAAACAAAGGCATCCCCGTCCCAGCCCTGCCATTGCCAGCGGGTGTTGATCGTCACCCCGCATTCCGCCAGCCGCGCAAGCCAAGCCCGCAGCAGCGGAGAGGCTTTCATCGCACGGGGGAAAACCCGCCCCGTCGAGCCGGTAAAGACCTCTTGCCCCAGCCCTTCGGCCCAGTCCTGCACCGCTTGGGTATCGAAGGCTTCCAGCATCGGGCGCAAGGCGGTCTGCGCCTCTTCATAGGCGGCGAGAAAGGGCGCGAACGGTTCGGACTTGGTCAGGTTCAACCCGGATTTGCCCGCCATCAAGAACTTGCGCCCGACCGAGGGCTTCGCCTCGCAAAGCGTGACCGACAGCCCCGCCTTTGCCATGGCCTCGGCCGCCATCAGCCCTGCGGGGCCGCCCCCGATGACCAAGGCGCGGGTCACGCGGCGCGCCCTTCGGTCTGATTTTCTGACGGGGAAGCCATCGGCCTGTCCTTGCCTTGGGGAGGATTTGACACATCCTCTTGCCTGCCGTGGCCCTGCAATGCAAGCGAAAGGGAGGACCGTGACCGAAGGCGAGGACTTGCCAGATTGCCCGCTCTGCCTTCGGCCCATTCCTCGGGACGTGCCGCAGAGCCTGCATCACCTGATCCCCAAGCTGCGCGGCGGCAAGGGGGGCCCGACGGTGCTAATGCATCACATCTGCCACCGCGAGGTGCACGCCGCCCTGACCGAGACCGAGTTGGCACGGCACTACAACACGCCCGAAGCGCTGCGCAGCCATCCGAGGCTGGCCAAATTCGCCGCATGGGTGGCGAAACGCCCGCCCGGTTTTCGTTCCAAAGTGCCGGGCGGTACGCGCAAGCGTTAGGCGGGGCTGCACATCCGTTTGATTTCCTGCGCGATTTCGGGCCGCGCAGCCAACGTATCGGCGGCCAGCGCCAGCGCGTGATCCTGCAGTTCTTTCGCTTCGACGAGGCGGTCGATCAGGCCAAAGGTCAGCGCCTCCTCTGCCGTGATCTTCTGCCCGCCCATCAGCAAAAGCTTGGTCCGCGCAGGACCGATCAGCGCCGCCATCCGCGCCGGGTCCGAGGGCTGTGGCAGAAACCCGAGCTTCATCACCGGATAGAAGAACTTTGCCCCCGGCACCGCGATGCGCAGATCGCAGGCCAGCGCCATGCCCATCGCACCGCCCGCCAGCGTGCCATTGAGCGCGGCAATGCTCAGCCCCGGCAGGGCAGCCACTGCGCCCGACAGACGCTCCCAAACATCCGATTTCGCCAGTCCCGCGCGGGCTTCGTCAAGATCGGCCCCCGCGCTGAACACCTTGCCGCGACCGGTCAGGATCACCGCGCGGGCGGCCTGTGCGTCCTCCATGATATCGGCGAGTTCGACCAGCATGGCATGGGTCAGGGAATTGGCCTTGTCGGGGCGGTTGATCGTGACGGTCCAGATGTCGCCCGCGCGGTCAAGCTCGATCATATGAGGCCCACCGCCTTGCGGATGCCCTCATCCCGCAGGGAAATCTCATCGCCGAGGAAACGATCCGCCTCGGGGCCGCACATCCACAGCAGCGTGCGCGCGGGCCAATCGGCGGGGATATGCACGTCCCAGTCAAGCTGGCTGACCGGGTTCACGCCGCTGTCTTTGATGTCGCGCTGCATGTCGGTGGCCACGGTGCCCGGCGACAGACCGATGGCGCGGATGCCGTTGCCGCCCTCTTCGTGGTGCAAACACTGGGTCAGCATATTCGCCGCCGCCTTGGAGGCGCAGTAGTGGCTCCATGCCTCCACCGGGTTGTGCGCGGCCCCCGAAGAGATCGTCAGCACCGTGCCGCCGCCGTTTTCCTTCATCAGTGGCAGAGCCGCGCGCATGCCGTGAAAGACGCCAGTCACGTTGATGTTGATCGCCTTGGCCCAATCCGACGGATCGGCCTCTCCCATGAGCGAGATCGGATCGATCACGCCTGCATTGTTGATCAGCACATCCAGCCCGCCAAACGCCCGGCGCGTGGTCTCAACCGCCGAGGTCATCTCGTTATAGCGGGTCACATCGCAGGGGATGGCGATGGCGCGTTTGCCCAACTCTCCGGCCAATTCGGCGATGGCATCCTGACTGCGCGCCAACAGGGCGACATTGGCGCCTGCCTCGGCGAAAACCCGCGCGGCGGCGGCGCCGATGCCCCGGCTGGCACCGGTAATCATGATCGTCTTGCCTGTCATGTCCATGGGGTGATCCTTCCGCTAATTTTGTACATTACTTGGAGGCTGTGGTAATCTGCCGATCAACCCGGGTCCAGCCTCGCGTCGCTTGACCCTGCGCGGGGATTGGCAGACCCTATGCACAACTCATTGCCGAAAAGGATTTTCCGATGTCTCGCATCCCTACAGCGTCACTGCTTCTCGCCCTGCCGGTCACGCTGGCCTCGACGCCCCTCTGGGCCGACCTGACCCCTGCCGAAGTCTGGGGCGATTGGCGCCAGTATATGCAGAGCATGGCCTATCAGGTTGAGGCGAGCGAAGCCTTTGACGGCGCGGACCTAACCGTCAGCGATGTGACCCTGAAGATGGATATGGCCGAAGAGGGTGGCGATTTTTCCTTGTCGCTCGGCACGCTGCGTTTCGAGCCGGAAGGTGACGGCGCGGTCAATATCCGCATGCCCAATGTCATGCCGATGACGATCAACGTCGCGCCCGAAACGCCCGAGGATGAACCGGTGTCGATGGTGTTGAACTACGCCCAGACCGCCCCGGTGATGCGCGCCAGCGGCAGCGCTGAGGCGCTGCAGTATGACTATGCCGCCGATAGCATCTCGCTCACGCTTGCGGGGCTCAAGGTCGGCGAAGAAAGCTATACCGAAGAAGAAGCCAAGTTCACCCTGACCGGCAGCGGCGTCAGCAGCCGCACCGAAATGACCGGGTCCGATACGCGCCGCTACGACCAGTCGGGCCGCATCGACAGCCTGAAATATGACGTGGTGATGAAAACCCCCGATGACCCTGCCCGCGTCGCGGTGAACGGTGGCGTGGATCAGGTGGTCTTTGGCGGCAGCGGCGCGTTGCCGATGATCGACGCGGGCGCGGATGTCGCCGCCATGATGCGCGAAGGCCTCACCTTCGAGGGCAGCTTTACCGCCGGCGCGGGCCACACCGACATGCAGGTTTCCGATCCCGAAAATGGGGAGTTTCAACTGGTCTCAAGCTCGACCGGGGCGAAGCTGGGCGTTGCCATGGGGCCGCAAGGGCTCTCCTATAACGGTGGTCAGCAGGACATCGAAGTCAGCGTCACCGCCGCCGACATGCCCTTCCCGATCCAGTTCAGCATGGCGGAAAGTGCGTTTAATCTGAAAATGCCGGTGATGAAGTCCGAAGAGCCGCAGGACTTTGCCTTTGGCGTCAAGCTCGACAGCTTCAAGATGTCGGACATGATCTGGGGCATCTTTGACCCCACCGGCCAATTGCCTCGCGACCCGGCAACTTTGGTCGTGGACCTGTCGGGCAAGGCCAAGCTGCTGTTTGAACTGATGGACCCCGAAGTTACCGCCACGATGGGCGATGAGGTACCGGGCGAAATTCACGCGCTGAACGTAAACGAAGTCACGCTTGACGTAGCAGGGGCCGAGTTCGATGCCACGGGGGCGATCACCTTTGACAACGACGACATGCAAACCGTGCCCGGCATGCCAAAGCCTGTCGGCGCGCTGGACCTGTCATTGATCGGCGGCGTGGCCTTGCTGGATAAATTGGTGACCATGGGGCTGATCCCGCAGGAGCAGGCACTGGGCGCGCGGATGATGATGGGGCTCTTTACCGTCCCGGGCGAAGGCGAAGACTCCCTGACCTCCAGAATCGAGTTCACCGAAGAGGGCGGCATCCTCGCCAACGGTCAGCAGATCAAATAACAACCGGCGCGGCCTTGGTCCGCGCCCTTTCCGCAAGGGAAAATACAGCGCGGCCCTTGCCCCTCTCGGGGCGGGGGATTACCCCTTTTCCAACCCCAAAAGGAGCCAGACCATGCCAGACGCCCTTGATGCATTGACCAAGTCCCTCCTTCAGGCGGCCACCAAGGCCGGTGCGGATGCGGCCGATGCCATGGCGATCACGGCAAGCTCCGTCTCAATCGAAGTGCGCGGCGGGGCGCTGGAACAGGCCGAACGCTCTGAAGGAACGGACATCGGGCTGCGGGTTTTTGTCGGGCAACGCTCGGCCAATGTCTCGGCCTCCGATACCTCCGCGCGCACGATTGTAGAGATGGCCGAACGCGCCGTCGCCATGGCCCGCGAAGCACCCGAAGACCCCTATGCGGGGCTGGCCGATCCGGATCAACTCTCTGCCCGCCGCGATGCGGAAGGGCTAGAACTTTGCGACCCCGCGCCAGAGCCTTCCCCCGAAGCCCTGCAAGATGACGCTGCCCGCGCCGAAGCCGCCGCGCTGGCCGTCAAAGGGGTGAGCCAAGTGCAATCCGCAGGCGCTGGCTATGGCGCACAGAAAATCCATCTCGCGGCGACCAACGGGTTTGAGGGCGGCTATGCCCGCAGTGAACGCGGGCTGTCCTGCGTCGCCATTGCAGGCAGCGGCACGGGGATGGAGCGGGACTACGACGGCGACAGCCGCATCTTTCAGGCCGACCTGCGCGACGCGCAAGAGATCGGCACCCGCGCGGGCGAACGCGCGCTGGCGCGGCTCGATGCCCGCAAGCCCCCCACCGGCAGCTATCCGGTGCTGTTTGACGAACGCATTGCCGCGTCGCTGATCGGGCATCTGCTGGGCGCGATCAACGGTCAGGCGATTTCGCGCGGGGCGTCCTTCCTGCGCGATGCGATGGGGGAGCAGGTGCTGCCCGAAGGTCTGTCCCTGATCGAAGACCCGTCCCGCATCCGTGCCACCGGCTCACGTCCTTTCGATGCCGAAGGGTTGCCGACCCAGCAACGGGCCATCGTTGAAAAAGGCATCCTGCAAGGCTGGACGCTCGACCTTGCCACGGCCCGCAAGCTGGAGCTTACCCCCACCGGCAACGCCGCGCGGGGCCCCGGCTCTGGCCCTCAACCCTCGAACTGGAACATCGCGCTGACCCAAGGGCAGGCCAGCCGCGACGATCTGATCGCTGAGATGGGCACCGGGCTTTTGGTGACTTCGATGATCGGCAGCACGATCAACCCCAATACGGGCGACTATTCGCGCGGGGCCTCGGGCCTTTGGGTCGAGAATGGCGAGATCACCCATGCAATCAACGAATGCACCATCGCGGGCAATCTGCGCGACATGCTGCGGTCGATGATCCCCGCCAATGATGCCCGCAGACATCTCAGCCGTGTTGTGCCCTCGCTGCTGGTACCGGGAATGACCCTTGCCGGTGCCTGAGGACGACCTCTCCCTTTTGATCGACGCCGCCCTTAAGGCAGGTGCGGTTGCGCGCGGCTTTGTCGGGGCCACGGCGAAACGCTGGGACAAGCCCGACAACGCAGGCCCGGTGACCGAGGCCGATCTGGCGGTGAACGATCTGTTGCTCGCGGAACTGCGCGGCGCACGGCCCGGCTATGGCTGGCTCTCTGAGGAGACTGAGGACAATACCGACCGACTGGGGCATGAACGGGTCTTTATCATCGATCCGATCGACGGCACCCGCAGCTTTGTCGAAGGTTCCGACACATGGGCGCATTCGCTGGCGGTGGCCGAGGCGGGTGAGGTTACGGCGGCGGTGGTTTATCTGCCGATGCGCGACATGCTCTATGCTGCCAGCCGGGGCGGTGAGGCCACGCTGAACGGCACGCCGATCCGTACCTCCGAGGTCGGCGATCTGGCCGAGGCGACCGTCCTCGCCGCGCGGCCCGCGCTGGTGGCAGAACGCTGGCACGGCGGCGCACCGCCTGTGTTCAAACGCAGCTACCGTCCCTCGCTCGCATACCGCATGGCGCTGGTGGCCGATGCCTCATTTGACGCGATGATCACCCTGCGCCGCACGTGGGAATGGGACATCGCCGCAGGCACGTTGATCGTGGCCGAGGCGGGCGGCACCTGTACAACCGCCACCGGCGCGCCGCTCAGGTTCAACAACCCCGACCCGCGCGTGGATGGCATCGTCGCGGGCGGCCCAATGGTGCAGCGCGCGCTGATCGACGCCCTTGCGTGACCGGCCCCATCTGCTAGGCACTATGCGCAGCACCGCAGCTTTGACAGATCAAAGGACAGCTCCATGACCCAACGCCTGCACCTTGTTTTCGGTGGCGAACTTGTCGACCCGACCAAGAACGCTTTCAAGAACGTCGGCGACATCCATATCGTCGGGATCTTCCCCAATTACGCCAGCGCCTATGACGCATGGAAATCCGAAGCGCACCGAACCGTGGATAACGCCCATATGCGCTATTACATCGCCCATCTGCATCGCCTGCGCGACGAAGAGACCTCGGCCTCGCCCACCGAAGAACTGGAATAAACCACCATGGCGGCGCGGTCGCTGGGGCTTGCAGCCTATCGCGCCCTTGTGCGCCGGGGCGGGGCCGAAGACGCAGCGCCCTATGCCGCGCGCCCCGAGGGTGAGCTGGTTTGGATGCATGCCGCCGAGGCGGGCAATGTCTTGGCCGTGCTCGACCTTGCCAAACGTCTGATGGCGATGCGTGACCGCGTCGCGGTGCTGGTGACCCTTTCGGAGAGCGCAGCCACCCAAGACCTCCCGCCGACCGACACCCGCGATCTTTTTATTCTTCCGGCCCCCAGCGAACATCCCGAGAATGTCGCGCGGTTCCTTGACCATTGGCGCCCCGGCTTTTGCCTGTGGACATGGGGTGGGCTGAGGCCCAATCTGGTGTTGGAAACCGCGGCGCGCGGCTGCCCGATGATGATGATCGACGCCGACAGCGCTGGTTTCGATGGTCGCCGGGACCGCTGGATGCCCGATGTGACCCGACAGTTGTTGTCCGCCTTCGATCAGGTGCTCACCCGCTCTCCGGCCGTGCTGCGCCGTCTGGTGCAACTGGGCCTGCCGCGCAGCAAGGGAGAGGTGACTTCGCCACTGCTGACGGGCGGCCAAGCGCTGCGCTGCGCGGAAACGGATCTGGCGGATATGTCGGCCTGCCTTGTCGGTCGCCCGGTCTGGTATGCGACACAAATCCTGCCCGAAGAGATACCCGTCGTGCTGACCGCTCACCGCCAAGCGCTGCGCCTGTCGCATCGCTTGCTGCTGATCCTGCACACCCATGATTATCCGACCGCCGATATCGCCTATGAACGCGCCCGTGCGCGGGGGTTCACCGCGATGCGGTGGGGGGATGATCCCTACCCCGATGAAACGACGCAGGTCATGGTGGCCGATGACCCCGGCGACCGGGGGCTGTTTTTCCGCGTCGCACCCGTGTCGTTCCTTGGCTCTTCGCTGGTGTCGGGCCATGGCGGCTGCGATCCCTTCGAGGCGTCAGCGCTTGGGTCTGCGGTGCTCTATGGCCCCAAGGTGCGGAACTTTCTGCCGTCCTACGGGCGGCTTGCCACGGCGGGGGCGGCGCGGATCGTCAACGATGCGGGTGCGCTTGGCAATGCGGTTTCGCGGTTGATCGCGCCGGATCAGGCGGCGACCATGGCCCACGCGGGCTGGGACGTGATCAGCGAAGGGGCCGAACTGGCCGACAGGGTGATCGAATTGATCCAAGACAGCCTCGACGACCATGCAGGAGCCTCAAATGCGCGCGCCTGATTTCTGGCACCTGCCCCGCCCCGACTGGCGCGCGCGGCTGTTGCAACCGCTAGGCGCGCTCTATGCCGCTGCCACCGCGCGGCGGCTGGCCACAGGTACGCCGCTGCGCTTGGATATCCCGGTGATCTGCGTCGGCAACATCAACGCGGGCGGCACCGGCAAGACGCCCACGGTGATGGCGGTGCTGCAATATCTGCTGGAACGCGGCCATCGCCCGCATGTCGTCTCACGCGGCTATGGCGGCACGCTGGAGGGGCCGGTGCGGGTGGATCCAGCGCAGCACAGCGCGGGCGAGGTGGGGGATGAACCACTGCTACTGGCCGCATTCTCGGATGTTTGGGTCGCCCGCGATCGTGCCGCGGGTGCGCAGGCGGCAGAGGCTTCGGGCGCCACTGTCGTGGTGCTGGATGACGGCTTTCAGAACCCCGCCTTGGCGCAGGATCTGAGCATCGTCGTGGTGGACGCGGTCAAAGGTTTCGGCAACGGCCTCTGCCTGCCCGCCGGGCCGCTGCGCGAGCCTGTCGCGGCAGGGCTGGCGCGGGCTGACCTGCTGCTCTCCATCGGGGATGAAGCGGCGCAGACCCGTTTCGCGGCAGGGCTACCGAACACCGATCTGCCCCATGCACGCGCCGAACTCGCGCCCCTGCAGACCGGGATGGATTGGTCGGATTCCCAAGTGCTCGCCTTTGCAGGCATCGGCCACCCTGAGAAGTTTTTCGCCACGCTGCGCGGGCTGGGGGCCACGATCCTCCATGCCGAAGCGCTAGAGGATCATCAGCCGCTGACGCCACGGCTGATGTTGAGGCTAGAGACCGAGGCCGCGATGCGCGGCGCGCAGCTTGTCACCACCGAGAAAGACGCCGTGCGCCTGCCGATGGAGTTCCGCGCCAAGGTGCTGACCCTGCCGGTGCGCCTGTCCCTGCCTGAAGGCAATGCACTACATGTAGCGCTGGACAGGCTGCCACCGGCCTAGTCCTTCATGGGCCTAGGCCTTATTGTCTTCGCCCAATTTCGGCGCGGGCCGGTGCAGCGAAAGCTCGGCCCCCGAGAAGGTGAAAGGCGACCGCAGCCCCGGCACGCCATCAAGCTCAATCTGCATGCCCCGCGCCACGACCTGCGGATCAGCCATGACATCGGCCATGTCGTTGATCGGCCCGGCAGGCACGCCATGCGCCTCACAGGCCGCGAGCAGATCATCCCGGCTGCGCAGACGGGTCGCCCCGGTCAGGCGGCGGATCATCTCGGGCCGGTTGGCGACCCGGTCGGCGTTCTTGAGGTACTCGGGCGCCGTGGCCATGTCATCCAGCCCCAGCAATTGACACAGGCGCTGATATTGCCCGTCATTGCCGGTGGCGATGATGAGATGCCCGTCGGAACACTCAAACACCTCATAGGGCGTTAGGTTGGGATGCGCGTTACCCATCCGCGTCGGCGCCTTGCCGGTGGTGAGATAGTTCATCGCCTGATTGCCAGTGATCGCCACGGCACAATCCAAAAGCGCCATGTCGATATGTTGCCCCACGCCGGTTTGGTGACGCTGGTGCACGGCGGCCAAAATCGCGGTGCTGGCATAGACCCCGGTGAAGATATCGGTGATTGCCATGCCGGATTTCTGCGGCTGGCCATCCGGTTCGCCAGTGATCGACATCAGTCCGGACATGCCTTGGATGATGAAATCATAGCCCGCGCGATGCGCATAAGGCCCGGTATGGCCGAAACCCGTAATCGAACAATAGATCAGCTTGGGGAACTGCGCAGACAGGCTGGCATAATCCAACCCGTATTTCGCCAATCCGCCAGTCTTGAAATTCTCAATCAGGATATCCGCGTCGGCCAAAAGTTCCTTGACCTGCGCCTGACCTTCCTCGGTCCGGAAATCCACAGTGACAGAGGCTTTGCCCCGGTTCGTCGAGTGGAAATAGGAAGCGGTCACATCCTCGTCACGGGTCACAAAGGGCGGGCCCCATTGGCGGGTATCATCCCCCGCCGGGCTTTCCACTTTGATCACCTCACATCCGAGGTCCGACAGTGTCTGACCGGCCCAAGGGCCAGCCAGAACACGCGCCAATTCGACGACTTTCAGTCCTGCAAGCGGGGCGGTCATTAGCCCGCCAGCGCGTCGTCGAGGAGTTCTTTCATGTCGGCATAGGACATGTTCGAGTGTTTCTTGCCGTCGATGACGAAGCTCGGCGTGCTAGAGATATCATCCTCTTTGGAGTTCTCGGTGTACCATGCCACCAGCGCCTCGGCTTTGGCGCCGTCTTTCAGGCATTCGTCCAACGTCTCGTTATCAAGGCCAGCCAGACGGCCAATCTTGCGCAGCTCGTCGACGATGGCCGCAGGCTCGCCCGCGCGGGTCCACTCACTTTGCGATTTGTAGATCAGGTCAGCGATGCCAAAGAATTTCTCTTGCCCGCCGCAGCGCGCCACCATGGAGGCCCAGAGGCCGTAGCGGTCGAAATAGACTTCGCGGTAGATGAATTTCACTTTGCCGCTGTCGATATAATCAGCCTTCAGCTTTTTGAAGGTGTCGTTGTGGAAGGTCGCACAATGCGGGCAGGTGAAGGAGGCGTATTCGATCATCGTGACCGGCGCGTTTTCATCGCCCATGACCATCTCGGTGATGCCTGAGGTATCCACATCGCCTTCAGTCGTCTGGGCATTCGCGGCACCAACGAAAGGTGTCAGCGCGGTGCTGCCGAGCGGGGAGGAGCCGAAGCTGCTTGCGGCAAACCAGCCACCGACGCCGAGTGTGGCGAGACCGCCAAGGATTACGTTTCTGCGATTCATGAGATGTTCCTTTGTCTGTTACGTCAGCTTTAGGTGGTCAGCTTTGGGTCTTGTTCAATATGTTCTCGCCCAGACGTGCAAGGGCTTCGCGCAGCCCTTCGTCGGTCACAGGCTTGGCGGCTTCGGCTGCTTTGCGTTGCAGCGCGGGGTTAGGGGCGGTTTTTTCGGCCTTGGGTTTGTGGTCAAACGCCACCTGCCCTTCGGCAAAGCCGGTCGCCGCCGTCTGGGTGATCCGCACCCGCGCGATCGCGTTATAGCCATAGACCGCGTTGACCCGCGCGCGCAGCTGTTCCTTTTGCATCTCCAGCATGGGCGCATTGGCTCCGGTGGTCAGCAGGGTCAGCGTGGCCCCGATGCCTTCCTTGCGGCCATAGCTTACCTCAACAGGGCGTGAGATGGCAGCGGTCGCCTCGCCTGCGATCTCGGTCCAATGGGTCAGCAGACGCGATTGCGCAAAGCCACGGGTCTCGCTCGCCTTGCGAATCTGCTGCGAGAGCAGGCTGTCGGTGCGTTTGAACCCTTTTGTAGTCGTACGACGTGGCGGCATGGCTTTGTTTCCCGAATGTGCTGACATACATAACCATTTGCCCCCGCGTCACCAGCCCCTGCCCTGTGGAAAGGCCTAAACATTGCGTGAGAATACATCCGTCAGCAAGCTGCCGCCGATCCTGCTGGAATGGTACGACACCCACGCCCGCGCCCTGCCGTGGCGGGTGCCGCCGCACGACCGGATGGCCGGGGTCATGCCCGCCCCCTACCGCATCTGGCTGAGCGAGGTCATGTTGCAGCAGACGACCGTGGCCACAGTGAAAGACTATTTCGCGCGTTTCACCACCCGCTGGCCGGATGTCGTCGCCCTCGCCGCTGCTGAAGATGCTGATGTGATGGCCGAATGGGCGGGCCTTGGCTACTACGCCCGCGCCCGCAACCTGTTGAAATGCGCGCGTGTGGTGGTGGCGGACCATGGCGGCAGCTTCCCTGCGGATCATGACGCGCTGATGAAACTGCCGGGTATCGGGCCTTATACGGCGGCGGCGATCGCCTCCATCGCCTTTGACCTGCCTCACGCGGTGCTTGATGGCAATGTCGAGCGGGTGATGGCGCGGGTCTATGACATCCACACGCCGCTGCCCGCTGCGAAGCCCGAGTTGATGGCGCGGGCCGTCGCGCTGACCCCGCAGGACCGGCCCGGAGACTATGCCCAAGCGGTGATGGATCTGGGCGCTACAATCTGCACGCCAAAGTCCCTCGCCTGCGGTATCTGCCCGTGGCGCGAGCCCTGCGTCGCGCGGGCAGAAGGCACAGCGGCGCTCTTGCCCAAGAAGATACCGAAAAAGCCGAAACCCATCCGGCACGGCACCGTCTATCTGGCGCAGCGCGAGGATGGCGCGTGGCTGCTCGAGACACGGCCCGACAAAGGGCTGCTTGGCGGGATGCTTGGTTGGCCCGGTTCTGATTGGATCGATACGGCAGAGCCGCGCCCCGAAGGCACGCCGCCGCTGGCCGCCGATTGGCAGCCCCTGCCCGGCGAGGTGCGCCATACCTTTACCCATTTTCACCTAATGCTGACCGTGCAGCACGCACGAGTTGGCCATGATGCCGCGCCTGAAAATGGCGAATTCATCGGCCAAAACCAATTCAGCCCCAGTGATTTGCCCACCGTAATGCGCAAGGCTTTCGACCTGACGCGCTAGCGCCGCGTCAGGCTTTGAGCGCCGACTGAACTGCGGTATATCTGGCGCGAAGCAGTAAGGTGTCCCATGGCAAACCGAATTATCTCTCCACAAGACCTCGCCCGCCTGTCGCGGGCGCTGCCGTTCTGGATGTCGCTGCTGCTGATCCCGCTGGCGTGGTTTTGCGCCATGCAAGGCGGCTGGACCATCGCGCTGTTGCCGCTGGTAACGTGGTATCTGTTTTCGATGCTCGACGCGGTGCTGGGGCTGAACCTCGACAATGCGGACCTAGAGGCCACCGAAGATGACCTCTATTGGTACCGCCTCGTCACGCTGATCTGGACACCGCTGCAATTCCTGACCGTCTTTGGTCTGATCTATTACGCCACGCGGGCCGCGCATCTGGATGCGGCAGAGCGTATTTTCCTGTTCTTCGGCGTGGGCGTCATCACCGGCACCATCGGGATTAACTACAGCCATGAATTGATGCACCAGCGGAACAAGACCGAACGGCGGCTAGCGGATATTTTGCTGGCCATGGTGCTCTATTCTCACTTCCGCTCTGAACATCTGCTGGTGCACCACCGCCACGTCGGCACCCCGCGCGACACGGTGACGGCGCGCTATAACGAAGGGTTCCACCGCTTCTACCCCCGAGTGTTGCGCGAGTCGCTGACCTCGGCCTTTCATGCCGAAAAGAACATGCTGGCGCGCAAGGGGCTGCCTTGGACCGATCCGGGCAATCCGTTTTTCAAATACTGGGCGCTGCAGGCCGGCTTTTTGCTGCTGGCGTTGGTCTTGGGCGGTTGGAGCGGTCTGGGCCTGTTCCTCGTGCAGGCCGGGGTCGCGATTTGGCAGCTGGAACTGGTCAATTACATCGAACACTACGGGCTGACGCGCAAACATCTGGGCGGCGCAAAATACGAACATGTCCAGCCACGCCATTCGTGGAACGCGGCGCATAAGGCCAGCAACTGGCTGCTGATCAACCTGCAACGCCATTCCGATCACCACTACAAACCCGACCGGCGTTTCCCGGTCTTGCAGACCTATGGCACGGGCGACGCGCCACAGCTGCCCTATGGCTATCCGGTGATGACAATGGCCGCGATGGTGCCCCCGCTGTGGCGACGCATCATGAACCCGCGCGTGCGCAAATGGCGCGAAATGTACTACCCTGAGATCACCGACTGGAAAGCCTACAACAAAGCCAGCAATCCCCTGCCCCGTCTCTGAGCGCGGCAACGCAAAGTTAAACTTTGCCTGTCACATAGGCTGCGATTGTTACCAGTGGAGTGGTATTGATGCGGCAACAGCAAGCGCCCTCGGGGGCGGCGTATGATGGCACCTGTCTGATCGTCGAAGACAGTGAGTTTGACAGAGAGAGGCTGCGCCGCATTCTGGCCCGCGCCTATGGCGGGATGCGGGTGGAGTTCGCCCCCAGCATCGAAGCCGCGCGCAAGGCGCTAAGCGGGGGGGACAAGGCGCTCATTTTGCTCGACAACAACCTGCCCGACGGGTTGGGCGCGAATTTCGCGTTGGAGCTGGCCTGCGACGACCGCCATGCGCAGACGCCGGTGATTATGGTCAGCGATTGGCCCTCCCCCGGCATGTGGGAAAAAGCCGCCTCTGCCGGGGTGCTCTACGTGGTGAATAAATCCGATTTCGATGCCCGCTATATTGACGCCGTGCTGCGTGAGTTTCAGGCCCGCAAACGGTGGGTGAATTAGGCCGATCCCACAAAAAAACCCCGCCATGGGGCGGGGTCAAGGTAGGCACCCGTGTGGCTGCCCCTCACGCAGAGAGGCCACGGGTGCCGGCGGTGTTCGAATGTCTGTGGGTTGATCAGTTCGCCATTTCGGCTCTGATCTGCTGACGTAGAATGTCGATGGGGACATTCTTGCCGTCTTTCTTGTAGCACCAATAGGTCCAGCCATTACAGCTTGGCGCCTTCTCATAGGCCGCGCCCACCTGATGGATCGACCCTTTGACATCGCTGCCAATGAGGGTGCCATCGGCACGGACCTTGGCCTTGTGGCGGCCATTCATGGAATAGAGGTTCTCGCCCGGACGCAGCATGCCCCGCTCAACCAACTGACCGAAAGGCACGCGCGGTTCGGCGCGTTTGGAGGTGGTGGTTTGCAGCGCTTCGTTGTCGAACTTGCGCACCATCGAGATGCGTTTCTCGGCCACCTTGCGGTAAGCTTCCTCGCGCTCGATCCCGATAAAATCGCGGCCCAGCATCTTGGCCACAGCGCCGGTGGTGCCGGTTCCAAAGAACGGATCAAGAATCACATCGCCGGGGTTGGTCGAGCCAACAAGAACGCGGTGCAGCAGGCTTTCGGGCTTTTGCGTCGGATGTGCCTTGTCGCCTGCTTCGTCCTTCAGACGCTCATGGCCAGTGCAGATCGGCAGCACCCAATCGCTGCGCATCTGAATGCCTTCGTTCAGCGCCTTCAGCGCTTCGTAGTTAAAGGTGTATTTGCTGTTCTCGCTCTTGCCCGCCCAGATCATCGTCTCATGGGCATTGGTAAAGCGCTTGCCCCGGAAGTTGGGCATCGGGTTGGACTTGCGCCAAACCACATCATTAAGGATCCAGAAACCTTGATCCTGCAACGCCGCACCGACGCGGAAGATGTTGTGATAGCTGCCGATCACCCAGATCGCGCCATCGGGTTTCAGCAAACGCCGCGCGGCTTTGAGCCAAGCGCGGGTAAAATCGTCATAGGCTTTGAAGCTGGCGAACTGGTCCCATTCGTCATCAACTGCATCGACCTTGGAGTTGTCCGGGCGATGCAAATCACCTCGCAACTGCAAGTTGTAGGGCGGATCCGCGAAGATCAGATCCACCGACTCTGCTGGGAGGGCGTTCATTGCCTCAATGCAATCGCCCGCAACAATAGTGTTCAAGGGAAGCGCCGCAGCGCCCTTTGTCATCGTTTTCATATCTCTGCCTCATTACCCGGCGCTTAAGCGCTCATTGGTTGTGGATAAAATGGGCCATCAGAGATTCGTGGTCAATTTCTTTTTTGAATCAATCAGTTAACAAATTAGCTTGATACAAGATATTGTGTATAGGTTTGAACAAACGTCTATGGTGTGGGGTAACACCAAGATCCCGCAGGGCAGCCATGTGGCTTTTCGATCCGTAGCCCATATTGGTTTCCCAGCCATAGCCGGGATGCTGTTGCGCCAAGTCCACCATGAGGTTATCGCGCACGGTTTTGGCAACGATAGAGGCGGCTGAGATCGACAGACAGCGGGCATCACCCTTCACCACAGGTTGCGCAGGCAACCTCAAATCGCGCGGGAGCATATTGCCATCGATCAATGCGTAATCCGCCGCGCAGTCCAATCCGGCGAGTGCGCGGGTCATCGCCAGATGGCTGGCACGCAAGATGTTGTGTTCTTCGATCTCTTCGACGGTGGCATGGGCCACGCAAACCACGGCCACCGACATGATCTCTTCATAGAGCCGTTGACGGGCGCGGGCGGTCAGCTTTTTGGAATCGTTCAGCCCCTCGGGGATCTGCCCTTCGGTAAAGACCACGGCGGCGGCGGTGACCGGCCCGGCCAACGGGCCACGGCCCACTTCGTCCACCCCGGCGATGGTGCGAAAGCCGCGGGCAGCCGCGCCGCGTTCAAATTCAAAGTCAGGTATCATAGGGCGAGGTGAAACCGCATGCGCCGAAAAGGTGCAACAAAAAAGAGAAAGGGGAGGCGCCCGAACACCCCCCCTTTCAACACCCGAGCGACAGGGACGTGCCGCTCGGTCAAGGCACGCCGGATTTACCGACGGGCCAAGCTGTAACCCGAGTCGCGCAGGCAGCGGGCATCATAGCCGTAGCGTGCGCCGTCCGCCGTCTTCACGCGCTTGGCGCAGTAGTTGGGCAGTCGGTCGACTTGGGAATAATTCTTTTCAAGGCAGGGCTCGCCAAACATCATCACCTTGCCGTCTTCGCCGTCATAGCTGCGGAAGCACTGCTGCGGCAGCAGCTTGCGGTCCACCCGCTCTGGCAGGGGGCGCACTTCGCGCGTCGGGTAGGTGGCGCGGTCGCGCTCAGGGTAGGTCCGGGCGCTGCGGTGCGGCTCGGGGCGCGGATCGATATAGGGGCGCTGGTGCGGCCGCTTGGAAACCGTGGGATAATAACGCGGCGCCTCATAGACGGGGGCGGCACGGCGGCGGGTGACCGTCTCGCGCTCGTTGCGCTCTTTGTTGTTGTCGTAGATCATCTTGCCCACGATCGCGACGCCCGCAATCGCGGCGAGGGTGCGCAACACTTCCTTTTCATCGGCGGCGGCAGGGCGGGCACCAAAAGCGGTGATGGCAACCGCTGCGGCGGCGATGGTAGCAATGAACTTGCGGTACATGGGTCTGGTCCCTTCTCGTTTATCGGCGCGTTGCTGCGCCCTTGATCGTATGCGGTCATAACTCGGGGACCGCGTATCGGTTCGTGTGTCTGTTGGTGCCACCAAATTGGGGTGAGGGCCAAAGACAGGCAATAACAGGGGGGCGTTATCCAATAACAAGGCGCCCAAAACGCCTTGGTTATTGAATAACAGCGGGCGAAAGCGCATTAAAAACATATGAAAAACCCATGTCTCTCCTTGCTGACCGCGCTGGCGGTCATACTGGCCCTGCCCGCTGCGGCAACGGCTGGATGCTTTGCCGATTACAAGGCCAAGCAAGACAATCCGCTGCGCCTCCATTACGGGGTGGCGCAGATTTCCGGGGCCTGTGAGCCAGCCTCCGCCGAAACCGAACTCACGCCGCGTCTTGCAGCGGAGGGCTGGACATTGTTGAATGTGCTGTCTGTCTTCGGTGACGAAGGCTTGGATCAAAGGAAAGACAGTGCAGGAACATTCTACCTCCGCTTCTGACATGCGCAGATTTGGCGGGCGTTTCGTGATCGGTGGCATCGCCGCCGTGGTCGCCGTGCTTTTGGTCGGGGCGCTTGTCCTGCTTTGGGCGCTGCCGGATGCGAACGTCTTTAATGCTCGGGTTGAGCGGATCTTTATCGAGAATGACGATCTGACCACCCAAGCCGAGATCAAGCTTCTCGAAATCCTCGCCCAGTCCGGCACTGCCTTTTCTGAGACTTTGGCCAGCTACCGCATCGTGATCGTCGTGTTGCTGGTCTTTGCCAGCGCCATGCTGGTCGCGGCGATGGTGTTTTTGTTCATGCTGGTCGGCTTTAACCGCCGTATGGCGCAGATTGAGCGGACGGGCATTCAGGTGAACTCCCTGCTGATCAGCCGCGAAGAGAATACCGTTTATCTCAACAACCTCGGCTTCAAACTGACCGCCGCCGCGATGGAGACGATGTCGGTTCTCGCCGAAGCGCGGATGGACGATGACGTGCTGTCAGGGTCCGAGATCGAAGGCATGATATCGGGTCGCAACGCCGCCGACTGTGATGAGGCCGCCGGGGCCACGCGGATCAAGCGTTTGCGCGACACCTTGGGCAATCAATTGGTGTCGGAACTGCTGGTCAAAAACATCGCCCGGCGCGGCTATATGCTGGCGATCAACAAGGACGTGATCAAGGTTCTTTAACCTCGGCAAAGCACCGCTCCACCCTGCCCGCGCGCGGCTGGCCCTAGCCAATGCCCCGCAGGCACGTTAAATGGCGTCAAATTTAATTGGACAGACTGGAGTAATCAGATGGGTTATCGCGTCGCCGTCGTCGGTGCCACAGGCAATGTGGGCCGTGAAATGTTGAACATCCTCGCGGAGCGTCAGTTCCCCGTGGACGAGATCGTGGCTCTGGCCAGCCGCCGCTCGCTGGGGTCCGAGATCAGCTTTGGGGACAAGACCCTCAAGACCAAAGACCTCGACACTTTCGACTTCACTGGCTGGGACATGGCGCTTTTTGCCGTGGGTTCCGAAGCGACCAAGAAATACGCTCCTGCCGCTGCCAAGGCGGGCTGCGTGGTGATCGATAACTCCTCGCTTTACCGCTATGATCAAGACGTGCCGCTGATCGTGCCCGAGGTGAACCCGCAGGACGTGCACGGCTATTCCAAGAAAAACATCATCGCCAACCCCAACTGCTCGACCGCGCAGATGGTTGTGGCGTTGAAGCCGTTGCATGACCGCGCCAAGATCAAACGCGTCGTCGTCTCGACTTACCAGTCGGTTTCCGGCGCGGGCAAGGAAGGCATTGATGAGCTTTGGGATCAGACCAAAAGCATCTACAACCCGACCGATGACAAGCCCGCCAGCAAGTTCACCAAGCAGATCGCCTTCAACGTGATTCCGCATATCGACGTCTTCCTCGAAGACGGCTCGACCAAGGAAGAATGGAAGATGGTCGCCGAGACCAAAAAAATCGTCGACCCGTCGATCAAAGTCACCGCGACCTGCGTGCGCGTGCCGGTCTTCGTGGGCCATGCGGAATCGATCAACATCGAATTCGAAGACCACCTCGACGAAGCCGAAGCGCGCGACATCCTGCGCGAAGCGCCGGGTCTCATGGTGATCGACAAGCGCGAAGACGGCGGCTACGTCACGCCGGTGGAATGTGTGGGTGACTTCGCCACCTTCATCAGCCGCATCCGTCAGGACAGCACCATCGACAACGGCATCAACCTGTGGTGCGTCAGCGACAACCTGCGCAAGGGTGCCGCCCTGAACGCCGTTCAGATCGCCGAACTGCTGGGCCGCGAAGTACTGAAAAAGGGCTGAGGTTCAGCCGCAGTCTAGGAATAAAAAGGGGGCCAACCGACCCCCTTTTTCGTCTCTGCCTAATGCATCTGCGATGGGCTTAAACCGGCTCGAATGTCTGCGCCTTGGCGTCGTAATATTCCAAGCTGCCCTCGCCGATGTCGGTCCACAGGCCGTGCAGGCTCAGCGTGCCATCTTCGACCTTTTCCTTGATCCACGGGAAGGTCATCAGGTTCTCAAGCGAGGTCAGCACCGCCTGACGCTCCAGCAAAAGCTGCTGCTCTGCCGGGTCTTCGACCTTTTCTACGGTCTCGTATTTCGGGCGCAGCAGGTCCATCCAGCGGCCCACGAAACTGTCTTGGTTCTCAAGTTCGGGCGCGTTGCCTTTGCACATCTGGATGCAGCCCGCGACGCCGCCGCAGCTGGAATGGCCCAGCACAATCAGATGCGCGACCTTCAGCGCGTTCACGGCATATTCCACCGCCGCTGAGGTCCCGTGCTGTTTGCCGTCCGGCTCATAGGGCGGGACAAGGTTGGCGATGTTGCGGTGGATGAAGAACTCCCCCTGATCGGCCCCGAAGATTGAGGTCACATGCACGCGGCTGTCGCAGCAGGAGATTACCATCGCACGCGGGCGCTGCCCCTCGGCGGCCAATCGGCGGTACCAGGTTTGGTTCTCGGCATAGCCGGTCGCCTTCCACCCTTGATAGCGTTGCAACAGATACGACGGCAGAGCCTTGGCCTTGTCCATGTGTAAACGTCCCTTAATGCATGAAGCGGTTTCAGCGCAGATAGCGCAAATGTCATACGAATTCGAGAGAAAAGGCACAGCCATCGCAACCCTTTGCACACCTTCCCGCGCCATATTGTCTCAAGGCCGTGGGGGCTGATTGAAGGATGATACCAATGCAACTTATGCAAATACGCCCGACTGAGCAGGTCTATGTCGATCAAGAGCGGCTTGGCCTGCTCTACACGCAACTCGGGGAGGTGGGCGCCGAAGATGTCGTCTGCCGCGCGATGGAGGAATTGGCCCTGCGCCTGTCGCATTGCAAAAAGCTGCACAAGGACCAAGACCGCGCCGGGCTGCGCAAAAGCGTGCACCGCCTGATCGCCATTGCAGAGCAGGTCGGCATGGCGCTGGTCGCACGGGTGGCGGCGGATGTGGTGATCTGTATCGACGCGGGGGATGACATCGCGACCGCCGCCACTCTGTCGCGGTTGATCCGCAGCGGTGAACGGTCGCTCACCGCGATATGGGACTTGCCTGACATCACGATCTGACCGCTTGCGGGTGGCGATGGAAAAGGTAGGCTGCGCGCAAATAGAGATTTGCAAAGGTTTGTCATGTCCGCCGAATTCGCCACCTCCTCCTCCGCCACCCTGCCGCTGCATGTCCTGAGCGAAGCCGCGCTTGAAGGCTGGCTTGCCGATCAGCCCGGCCCGGTGCAGGCATGGGTCAAAGCCAGCGGTTTTGCGGGTGCTCTTGGTCAGGCGCTTGTGGTGCCGGGGGAGGAAGGCACCCCCGCGCTGGCATTGGCGGGTTACGGCACCGAAGCCGCGCGCCGCAGGGGCCGCTTTCACCTTGCCGCCGCAGCCGCAAAGCTGCCTGCGGGCGACTACCGAATTGAAAGCGGTCTGCCGGAGGACCAAGCCGCGAACGAGGCGCTTGGCTGGCTGCTGGCGGGCTACCGCTTTGACCGCTACCGCGACCAAACCGCGCTGGCCGCCCGTCTTGTCGCGCCCGAAGGGATCGACGCCGATCAGATCGCGGCGCTGGCCACGGGTGAAATGCTGACCCGCGACCTGATCAACACCCCCGCCTCAGATATGGGGCCGCCCGACCTGGAAGCCGCCGCGCGCAAATTGGCCGAGCAGCATGGCGCGAAGATCGAAGTCACAACCGGCGACGCGCTGCTAGAGAACAACCTGCCGATGATCCACGCCGTTGGCCGCGCCGCCGACCGCGCGCCGCGTTTGATCGACATGGCATGGGGCGACACGGGGCCAAAGCTGACGCTGGTGGGCAAAGGCGTCTGTTTCGACACCGGCGGGCTAAACCTGAAACCCGGTGCGTCCATGGCGCTGATGAAAAAGGACATGGGCGGGGCCGCTGCCGTATTGGGGCTGGCGCATATGATCATGGCCACCGGCATGGCAGTGCAACTGCGCGTGCTGATCCCGGCGGTGGAAAATTCGGTCTCCGGCAATGCCTTCCGCCCCGGCGACATCCTGACCTCGCGCAAGGGGCTGACGGTAGAGATCAACAACACCGACGCTGAAGGGCGTCTGGTATTGGCCGATGCGCTGGCGCTGGCGGATGAGGACAAACCGGATCAGATCATCTCGATGGCGACGCTCACCGGGGCCGCGCGAGTCGCCGTGGGGCCTGACCTCGCGCCCTATTACAGCGACGATGCCGCTTTCGTCTCGGCCTTGGAAGACGCCGCTGCGGGGTCTGCCGATCCGGTCTGGCGGATGCCTTTCCATGACGCTTACGAGGCGCTGATCGAGCCCGGTATTGCCGATCTCGACAACGCGCCCAAGGGCGGCTTTGCCGGGTCGATCACCGCAGCGCTTTTCCTGCGCCGCTTTGTGACCGAGAGCAAATATGCCCATTTTGACATCTACGGCTGGCAGCCCGCCGACGCCCCCGCCCGCCCCAAAGGCGGCGCGGGCCAAGGCACCCGCGCGCTCTATGCTGCGCTGCCAGCCCTGCTAAAGCCATGAGCGATCCACGCCTCACCCCGGACCCGGCGCTGGCGAGCCAAAGCCGCGCCGCGCAGGTGGCGGTGCCGGTGGCAGACCTCTGCCGCCGTCCCGTCGGGCCGCGCGACCGGCAGGTGTTGTTCGGTGAGCAGGTAAGGGTGCTACATGAAGCTTCGGGCTGGGCCTATGTGCAGTCCGAGAAGGATGGCTATTGCGGCCATGTTCTGCAAAGCACCCTCGGCACGCCGCGCAACGCCAGCCACCGTGTCTGCGTCCCCGCCACCCATGCCTATCGCAACGCCGATCTGAAATCACCCGATCTGCTGAGCCTCAGCTTCGGCAGTCTGGTAACGGTCACCGGGGAAACCGAGAATTTCGCCGAAACACCGCAGGGACATATCCCGAAGGGGCACCTCGCCCCGCGGGACCAACATCACGGCAACCCGGCCTCGGTGGCGGCGCTGTTCCTCGGCACGCCCTACCTTTGGGGCGGCAACAGCCGCTGGGGGATCGATTGTTCGGGCCTCGTGCAGGCGGCGCTGCTGGCCTGCGGCATCCCCTGCCCCGGTGACAGTGACCAGCAAGAGAGCACCGTGGGCGGGCCGGTCGAAGGTGACTACCAACGCAATGATCTGCTGTTCTGGAAAGGCCATGTCGCGTTGGTGGTCGATGCCAAAACGATGATCCACGCCAATGCCCATGCGATGGCCGTGAGCTATGAAAACATCACCGATGCCATCGCCCGGATCGAAGCCGCTGGCGACGGGCCGGTGACTGCACATCGCCGCCCCGGCGTTTAATCCACCGACCGGATCAGCTTGCGCTCCAACACGCGCAGCACGGCCTTAAGGTCGTGGCCCCGACGCAGCACCTGCCCGCCGGTGCCCACCACAGCATACATGCCTTGGCGGTTGCGCAGCTTTGGCCGCTTTTCGATCCGGTAAAGCGGTATCTCCGCCGTGCGCCGAAAGACTGAAAAGACCGCCACTTCTTTAAGGTGGGAAATCCCGTAATCGCGCCACTCTCCGGCGGCGACCATCCGGCCATAAAGCGATAGGATCAGCGACAATTCCGTGCGGTGGAATGCGACCTGTTCGGCGGGGCGCTCGAAAGCCGTGATCGGCGATGGGGGCTCTATGCTCATGGCTTTACAGTTGACCCTGATGGGGGCCAAATCAAGCCCTGACATGGTCGAATGCGCCGCTCTAAATTTCTTGAAAGCGTTACAGAATTGTGCAACCAATCTGAAAAATGAAACACAAAGGTCCGATGGAATGACCCCAGAAGCCCGCGCCCGCAAATGTGCCGAGGTGATGTTCGCCCAAGATTCCGCCTCTGCCGGATTGGGCATGACCATCGACGATGTGACCCCCGGCGGCGCGGTTTTGTCGATGTCGGTGCGCCCGGACATGCTTAACGGCCACGGAATTTGCCACGGTGGTTTTATCTTCACACTGGCCGACAGCGCCTTTGCCTTTGCCTGCAACAGCTACAACCAGACCACTGTCGCCCAGCAGAACCAGATCACCTATCTCAGCCCCGGCCAGCCGGAGGAGCGGTTGACCGCCACCGCACGCGAAGTGTCGCGCAGCGGTCGGTCGGGCATCTATGATGTGACCGTCACGGGCGAGGATGACCGTGTCGTGGCCCTGTTTCGCGGGCTCTCCCGCAGCATCAACGGCCAGCTATTTACCGAGGAGGAGCCGACCTGATGAAAGACCTGACCCCCGCGAAGGATACGCTCGACCCAATTGAGATCGCCAGCCGGGACGAGATCAGCGCCCTGCAACTGGACCGTCTGAAATGGTCCCTGCGCCACGCCTATGACAACGGGCCTTTCTATAAGCAAAGCTTTGACGATGCAGGCGTGCACCCCGACGATCTGAAACAGCTTTCCGATCTCTCGCGCTTTCCCTTCACCGTCAAGACCGATCTGCGCGACAATTACCCCTTTGGCATGTTCGCCGTGCCGCGCGATCAGGTGGCGCGGATCCATGCGTCTTCCGGCACCACCGGCCAGCCGACGGTGGTGGGCTATACCAAGGACGATCTGGCCAACTGGGGCCAAGTCGTCGCCCGTTCCCTGCGCGCGGCAGGGATGCGCCCGGGCGACATGCTGCACAACGCCTATGGCTACGGGCTGTTTACTGGCGGCTTGGGCATTCACCTTGGCGCTGACGCGCTTGGCCTCTCGACCGTGCCGATCTCGGGCGGGATGACCCCACGCCAAGTGCGGCTGATCGAGGATTTTCAGCCCAAGGGCATCACGGTGACACCCTCCTACGCGCTGTCGATTTTGGATGAATTCGCCAACCAAGGCATCGACCCGCGCCAATCCTCGTTAGAGGTCGGCATCTTCGGCGCAGAGCCTTGGACCAACGCCATGCGGCTTGAGATCGAGCAGGCCTTCGACATGCATGCCGTCGATATCTACGGCCTCAGCGAAGTCATGGGGCCGGGCGTTTCGATGGAATGTGTGGAGACCAAGGACGGGCTGCACATCTGGGAGGATCACTTCTACCCCGAGATCATTAACCCCGAAACAGGTGCCCCGGTCGAAGATGGTGAAATGGGCGAGCTGGTGTTCACCTCCCTCACCAAGCAAGCCTTTCCGATCATCCGCTACCGCACCCGCGACCTGACCCGGTTGCTAGCGGGCACCGCGCGCTCCATGCGGCGGATGGAGAAGGTGACGGGCCGCAGCGACGACATGATCATCCTGCGCGGCGTCAACGTCTTCCCCACCCAGATCGAAGAAGCGCTGATGGCCACGCCGGGGCTTGCCCCGCATTTCCAGATCGAACTGTCGCGGCCCGACCGGATGGATCAGATGCGCGTGCTCTGCGAATGCGCGGATGCCAGCGTGACCCCCGACGCCCGTGCCACCGCGATCAAAGCGCTCTCGGCGCAGATCAAGCAAACCGTTGGCATCTCGATCAAGGTCGAGGTCATGGACGTAGGCGGCGTTGCCCGGTCAGAGGGCAAAGCCGTGCGCATTCTCGACAAGCGGCCAAAGGGCTAGGCGGTAGAGCCTAGCCGCAGGTGACCTTGGCGATCTTCCCTTCCGCGTCCAACACGATGTTGGTGCGGTTGGGATTGGCGTCCGTGGTCACCGGGTCGCCCTCGGTATAGACGCGCTTGGGCTCGGACACGATGTTTGCCGCCGCGCGGGGACGGCCAATCAGACCCCACCAGCTGCCTTCTTTGCAGGATTCCGCCAGTGGCTTGGCAGGCGTGGGCGCTATAGGCGTGCTGGAACTGCTAGAGTTACTAGACGGCTCATTCACCGCGTCGATCACCGAATTGGGCAGGGGCTTGGGCTTGGTCGTGGAGGCGCGCGCTTCTGTCCGTGCGGGGCGTGGCGCGGTCTGTGTGGGCGGTGTTGTTGTGGCCGCCGGTGGCGTAATCTGCCCCCTCGGCGCAACCGGGGCCGGAATGGGGTTTTGCACCGGCGCTGTCGCCACTTCGGCGCAGCCCGCCACCAATAGGGGTGCCAAGAAAACTAATCTCATGTTCCAAACCTCGTTATTCGCGTGGCGTCGGAGCAAGGGCCGACCATCCCGCAACAGGTAGGTCCATCACGCGCGCCGCCAAGGGCAAGGCGCTTTGCATTTGCTGGAACCCGCCGATGGCCCTACTGTGAGGGCCAGACCACGGAGCCTTCTCGATGCGATTTTCCCTCAACCGCAAACGTTTCAAAGACCTGAGCGAACAAGAGGTGCTGGCGCTGGCCATCTCCTCTGAAGAGGATGACGCGCGCATCTATCGCGACTATGCCGAAAGGCTGCGCGAGGCATACCCCGACAGCGCCGCCGTCTTTGACGGGATGGCCGAGGAGGAGAACGAACACCGCCGCCGCTTGATTGACCTGCACCGCGCCCGTTTTGGGGATGTCATCCCGCTAATCCGGCGCGAACATGTCTCGGGCTACTACGCGCGCCGTCCGGTCTGGCTGATCGAGAACCTGTCGCTAGAGCGTATTCGACAAGAGGCCGCCGCGATGGAACAGGACGCCGAGCGGTTCTACCATGCCGCCGCCGCGCGCACGTCAGACGCGGCGACACGGCAGTTGTTAGGTGATCTGGCCGCTGCCGAGGCAGGCCACCACGGCAGCGCGCAGGATTTGACCGAGAAACACCTTAACACCGACAGCCGCAGCGACGAAGACAGCCGCGCGCATCGGCAGTTTTTGCTGACATGGGTCCAGCCGGGGCTGGCGGGGCTGATGGACGGGTCAGTCTCTACCCTCGCCCCCATCTTCGCCACCGCATTTGCCACCCATAACACTTGGACGACCTTCCTCGTCGGCCTTGCGGCGAGCGTCGGGGCGGGCATCTCAATGGGCTTCACCGAGGCGGCATCGGACGATGGGGAACTGTCGGGCCGCGGCTCTCCGATCAAACGCGGGGTAGCCTCGGGCGTGATGACCACGGTGGGCGGGCTGGGCCACGCGCTGCCCTACCTGATCACCGACTTCTGGACCGCAACTGTCGTGGCGATCATCGTCGTCTTTGTAGAGCTTTGGGCGATTGCGTGGATCCAGAATAAGTTCATGGAAACACCCTTCTTTCGCGCCGCGTTCCAAGTGGTGCTGGGCGGCGCATTGGTCTTTGCCGCCGGGGTGCTGATCGGCTCAGGGTAAGGCAAAGGGCCATGCCCCATTGCACCCCAAGGGCGGGCTGGCTAATGCTTGACCCATGGTCGCGATCTTCCTGAAAACCCTGCCGTTCTTTGCGCTGATCGGCCTTGGCTACTGGGCCGGGCGCACGCGGTTCTTCTCAGCCGAAGCGACGGCCTATCTCACCAAATTCGTTTTCTATTTCGCCCTCTCGGCGATGCTGTTCCGCTTTTCCGCCAATCTCTCACTGGCCGAGGTTTGGGACAGCCGCCTTGTCGCCGCCTATCTTTGGGGCACGGCCTTCGTCTATGCTATCGCCAGCCTCGTCGGCTTCCTACGCCGGCTGGATGTGGCGACCAACGGGATCGAGGCGCAATGCGCCGTGATCGGCAACACCGGGTTTCTGGGCGTGCCGATGCTGACGCTGCTTCTGGGGCCAGAGGCGATCGGCCCCGTGCTGCTGGCGCTGACCGTCGACATGATCATCTTTTCCAGCCTCATCGTGATCCTGATCACCGGCTCCCGCGAGGGGCAGTTGCGGCTGGCGACGCTCAAGATCGTGGGACTGGGGCTGCTGAAAAACCCGATGATCGTCGCCATCACCTTGGGGTTCCTCTGGTCGGGCTTCGGCATCCCGATCCCCGTGCCGCTGAACGAATTCCTCGCCATCCTCGGCGGGGCTGCCACCCCCGGGGCGCTCTTTGCCATCGGCGCTTCGCTGGCTTCCAAATCCGCCGAGCGGATTGAGATCGCAGGCTGGCTGACCTTTTGCAAACTCGTGCTGCACCCGCTTTTCGTGGCCTTTGGTGCGCTGTTTCTTTTCGGCGTCGATCCCTACAAAGCCGGGGTCATCATCGCCGCCGCAGCACTGCCGGTGGCGGGCAATGTCTATATGCTCGCCCAACATTATGGCGTAGCACCTCAGCGGGTCTCTGCCGCCATTCTCGTCTCAACCACAGTCAGTATCGTGACCGTCAGCCTTGTCGTAGGCTGGGTCTCGGCCCTGTGACACATTCAAGTTCGAAAGGAACGCTGCCATGAAAACCATCTCGGAAAACGCCTGTTTCGGTGGCACGCAGGGGGTTTACTCCCACAACTCCGACGCCTGCGGCTGCGACATGACCTTTGGCCTCTTCCTCCCCGCCGAGGCGCAGGACGGCCCGGTGCCGGTGCTGTGGTATCTCTCGGGCCTGACCTGCACCCATGAGAACGCGATGACCAAGGCGGGCGCGCAGCTTTGGGCAGCCGAGCACGGCATCGCGGTCGTCTTCCCCGACACTTCGCCGCGCGGTGAGGATGTGGCAGATGACGACGCTTACGACCTCGGCAAAGGCGCGGGGTTCTATGTGAACGCCACGCAGGGGCCTTGGGCCAAACACTACCAGATGTGGGACTATCTGGCCGAGGAACTGCCCGGCCTGATCGGTGAAAACTTCGCCCTCGATATGGAGCGCCAAGGCATCACCGGGCATTCGATGGGCGGCCACGGCGCGCTGACACTGGCGATGAACCTGCCGGGGCGGTTCCTCTCGGTCTCGGCCTTTGCGCCAATCACCCACCCTACGTCGAGCGATTGGGGCAAGAAGCAACTCAGCGCCTATCTGGGCACGGATGAAAGCACTTGGGCAAAACACGACAGCACCCTGCTGATGCGCGAAAAGGGTTTCGACGGGCCGATCCTGATCGACCAAGGCGGCAGCGACCAGTTCCTCGACCTGCTGAAACCCGAAGCATTGGCCGAGGCCATGGCCGCCAAACGCCAGCAAGGCAGCTTCCGCATGCAGCCGGGCTATGACCACAGCTATTTCTTCGTGGCGAGTTTTATGGAAGATCACGTCGCCTTCCACGCCGACGCGCTCTATGCGGGCTGACCGATGACCGCGCTCTATATCGACGCCGACGCCTGCCCCGTCAAAGCCGAAGCCGAGCGGGTGGCGACCCGCCATAAGGTCAAGATGTTCCTCGTCTCGAACGGGGGCCTGCGCATGTCGCAAAACCCGCTGGTCGAGGTGGTGATCGTCCCTGATGGGCCCGACATCGCCGACATGTGGATCGCTGACCGCTGCGGCAAGGGGGATGTGGTGGTGACGGGGGATATCCCACTGGCCGCCAAATGCGTCGAGGCCGGGGCGCGGGTGCTGAAACACAACGGCGAAGCGCTGACACAGGCCAACATCGGCAACGTGCTGGCCACCCGCGATCTGATGACCGACCTGCGCGCCGCCGACCCCTTTCGCCAAGGCGGCGGCAAGGGGTTTACAAAGGCCGATCGCTCCCGCTTCCTAGAGGCATTGGAGCGGGAATTGCGCGCGGCAGCGCGGGGTTAGCCCCGCGTTTAGGAATTGATAGGGCAAGTGATATGACACCTCAGGCGGTCGTTTTCGACATCGGCAACGTATTGATCGAATGGCAACCCGAACGCTTCTACGACAGCGTCATCGGCGCAGACCGCCGCCGCGCCATGTTCGATGCCGTCGATCTGCACGGCATGAACGACCGCGTCGACAGCGGCGAAAACTTCCGCGACACGATCTATGCCACGGCTGAGGAATACGCCGATTGGCGAGATGAAATCCGCCTTTGGCACGACCGCTGGATCGAGATGGCCGCCCCGGTGATCGACCACTCCCTGCGACTGATGAAAGCGCTTCAGGCGCGTGGTGTGCCGGTCTTCTCGCTCACCAACTTTGGCATCCAGAGCTATGATCTGGCCGCGACCCATTACCCCTTCCTGCGTGAATTCGACCGTGATTTCATTTCCGGCCACTTGGGCATGATCAAACCGGCCCCGTCGATTTACGAGGCCGTGGAGCAGGGCAGCGGCCTGCCGCCCGAAGCGCTACTGTTTACCGACGACCGCGCCGACAATATCGCCGCTGCCGATGCGCGCGGTTGGCAGACGCATCACTTCACCGGGCCGCAGGGATGGGCTGACCGGCTCGTTCACGCCGGGTTGCTGAGCCGGGAGGAAGCCACATGACCGTGATCCCCAATATCTCTTTCGACGAAGGCGAGGCGCTACTGGACTGGATTGCGCTCACCGATGCGCTGGCCACGGGCCATGACCTGCCCAAGGCCGAGATTGGCGACACTTTCCTCTATCGCGGCAAGGACACGCTGCTCAGCCGCGCGGCATGGATCGACGGGCTGGGCATTGCGGTGAAATCCGCCACGATCTTCCCCGGCAATCCCGACCGCGAGGTACCGATGGTCAACGGCGGCGTGTCCCTCTTTGATGACGAAACCGGCACGCTCGCCGCGATCGTGGATTTCCACCTCGTCACCAAATGGAAAACCGCTGGTGACAGCCTGCTGGCCGCGCGGCGGCTGGCGCGACCCGACAGCGAGAACATCCTGATCGTCGGCGCGGGCACCCAAGGCCGCGCCCTGCACGCCGCCTATTCCGCGGCCTTCCCGAACGCGCGTTTCACCGTCTGGAACCGGACGCCCAAGAACGCAGAAGCCATGGCGGCTGAGCTAAAGATCAACGTAGCGACCGATCTGGAACAGGCCGTCCGTGCCGCCGATATCGTGACCTCCGCCACCATGTCGACCGACCCGCTGATCAGGGGCGACTGGCTGCAACCCGGCCAGCATATCGACCTCATCGGTGCCTACCGCCCCGACATGCGTGAGGTGGACGACTCGGCGCTGCTGCGCGCGCGGGTCTTTGTCGACAGCTTCGACACCACGATCGGCCATATCGGCGAAATCAACATCCCGCTTGAAGCAGGCACAATCACCCGCGACCACCTCATTGCGGATTACTACGACCTCGGGGCCTTCACCCGCCAACGCGATGATGAAATTACCCTGTTCAAGAACGGCGGCGGCGCGCATCTGGACCTGATGACCGCGCGCCACATCCTTGAGCGTTGGCGGGCGCGTTAAGCGGTCACCAGCCCCTCCAACCGTTTCTCGCGGATCGGCAGGTGCACGATGGCGCTAAACGCCCCCACGGCCACACCGACCCACCAGACGCCGGTGTAGCTGCCATAGATGTCATACATCCGCCCGCCCAGCCAAACGCCAAGGAAGCTGCCCAACTGGTGGCTGAAAAAGACGATCCCATAAAGCGTGCCCATGTAGCGCAACCCATAGATATGCGCGACCAATCCGCTGGTCAGCGGCACCGTGGCAAGCCAAAGCGCCCCCATACCGACCGAGAACAGGATCACCGTCAACGGCGTGATCGGGAACATGATGAAGGCCGCCGCGATCACCGTGCGCCCCACGTAAATCCCCGCCAGCAGGTATTTCTTGGAATAACGTTTGCCCGCCCATCCGGCGAGCAAAGTCCCCGCGATATTGGCGAGCCCGATGAGCGAGATCGCCACCGCGCCAAGCGCCGAGGTGGTGGTGATGCCGATGTTATGCAGCGCACCTCCGGCCAAAATCGGGCCGCACATCTCGGTCACAAAGGCCGGGAAATGCGCGGTGATGAAGGCAAGCTGATACCCGCAGGAGAAGAAGCCCAGAAAAATCAGCGTATAGGACGGATCGCGGAAGGCTTTGCCGAGAATTTGGCCCATCGACTCCTCAAGCTCGGCGCGGCTGGCCATCGCAGGCGCGCGCATCATCGGCAGGGTCAGCAGCATCGCAAGGATCACCCCCGCGAAACTGACAAAGGTCATCTGCCAAGACATGAAGCTTAGCATCCACTCTGCCACCGGCGCGCCAAAGACCTGCCCCGCACTGCCCGCCGCCGTGGCGATGGCCAGCGACATGGAGCGGTTGTCGTCTGACGCGGCGCGGCCCACCACGGCCAAGATCACGCCAAAACCCGTGCCCGCGATGCCGAACCCCACCAGCCAAGCATAGGTCTGATGCTCAATCGGGGTCGCGGAGTTGGCCGACAAAAGCAGCCCCACCGCATAGACCACCGCGCCAATGATGATCGCCTTTCGGTCGCCGATCTTTTCAGCCAACGCGCCAAAGATCGGCTGACCGATGCCCCATGCAAGGTTCTGGATCGCGATGGCGAGGGAAAACTCGCTCCGCGCCCATGCGAATTCTTCGGCAATCGGAATCTGGAACACGCCGAAAGAGGCCCGCACGGCGAAGCTGACCATGATGATGATACAACCGACCATCAAGACCGGGGTGAACAGGGGCGCGCGGCTTTGCATGGAGGAAATCCTTTCCGCGGCAGATTATGGGTTTCCCCGCCGCCGTCAATTGCGCATCCCCAAAGGCTGGCCAGCTTGCCCGCGCTGCCGTAAACCCTATTCAACAAAGCAAACGGGATCCCCCATGGACGAGATCGACAATAAGATCATCGCAGAACTGCGCCGCGACGCACGCATGTCCTATTCCGCGCTGGCGGCCACCACGGGCCTGTCGCGGGTGACGGTCCGCGCGCGGGTCGAATGTCTGGTCAGTTCCGGCGCGATCTTGGGCTTTACGCTGATCCTGAAAGAAGACATGCGCCACAGCCCGATCCGGGGCCATACGCTCTTGGCCATCGAAGGGGCGGGCACCGACCGGATCAAGCGTATCCTCGCGGGCATGCCCGCCGTGCAGGCGATCCATGCGACCAATGGCAAATGGGATTTGATTGTCGAGACGGGGACCGAAACCGTCGAAGAGTTGGACAGCGTGCTGGGCCAAATCCGCCGCATTCAGGGGGTGAGTTCCAGCGAGACGAACCTGCTGCTGGCCACCCAGATGACGGTCACGAAATAGCCTACTCGGCAGAGAGCACCACCACCTCAACCCGGCGGTTCTGCTCGCGGCCCGCTTCGGTTAGGTTGCTGGCCCGCGGCGCGAGATAGCCGGCACCCTGCGCCTCGACCCGGCCGGGGGCTACGTCATAGCTCTGCACCAATCGGTCCCGCACCGCCTCGGCCCGTCTGCGCGACAGGGCGGTGTTGGCATCCAGACTGCCCACCGCGTCGGTATGCCCCACCAGCGCCACGCGCAGATCCGGCTCGGCCTTGAGCAACTCGGCAAGCCGCTCAAGTGTGGCAAAGGGGCCGGGGCCAAGCGCAGAGGTGCCGGTCTCGAACTCCAGCCGGTTGAGGACCAGATGGCCGTCGACCTTCAGGGTTTCTGCGAAATCGCCCGTCGCAGTGGCAAGCGGCACCTCCGCAGTCGCCTCTGGCGTGATGGGGGTGCTTTCCCCTTCGGGCGCATCGCCGCTGCGGGCTTGGATGATCTGCACATAGGCCGAGGTCGCCGCCGTGCTGGCAAGGATGCTGATCGCATCGGTCGGCGTTCCGTCCTCGCCCCGGCGCAGGGCGGTGATGAAGTGGAAAGCCCGCAGGTTCACATACATGTTTGGCCCCGGCAGCACCTCCACCGCAAAGCGAAAATCAAAGCCGCCGCATTCCCGCGCGGCACAGTCGAGCACGATGTCAAAGCCCGCTTCGCTGAGTTGTCGCCGCAGCGGGCGCATCACCTGCAAAGCGGTCAGCCCCGGCGTGTCCATCCGCCACGCAGCGCGGCGCACGCTGCCATCTACATTGACCCGCGCCACCTGCCCTTCGGCATAGACACCCACGGGCGCGGCATAGCGATCCGGCGCGGTGTTACGCTCTGCCGTCATCCGCGCGGTGCTGGGCAGCGCCAATTCAAGCGCCGCCGCGGGAGCCGCCAGCAGCACCCCGACCAGAGCCGCAGCAACCCCCGCCCGGCTCATCGCGCCTGCGCGTGGTAATCGTCGTTCGGGCGCATGTCGGTGGCACTGGCCACCCGGTTGGTCATGTTGAAGAACCCGGCCACACTGGCGATGTCAAAGATATCCCGCTCAGTGAAACCCGCATCGCGCAGCGCCTGACGGTCGGCCTCCTCGACCTTGGCGCTCGCCTCGGTCAGCTTGACGGCGAAATCCAGCATGGCGCGTTGTTTGGCCGTAATCTTGGCCACGCGGTAGTTCATCACCAGCGCCTCGCCCAATTGCGGATCGCCCGACATTTCGCGTACTGCAGCCCCATGGGCCACAAGGCAGTAGTAGCATTTGTTGACCGAGGACACCGCCACCGCGATCATCTCACGCTCAAGCTTGCTGAGTGCACTGTCACCCAGCATCAGATCGTTATACATGCCCGCAAAAGCGTTTAGCTTGTCGATGTCAAAGGCATAGGCCCGCAGAACATTCGGCACCATCCCGAGCTTTTCCTGACAGATGTCGAAATACTTCTGCGTCGCTTCGGGCAGCGGATCGACCATCGGCAGATCAAGGGCGGTGGGCATGTCGTTGGCCATGGTCTTATCCTTTACTCAGTGCTTTGACGGTAATGATAGTGCCCGACCGGGGCAAAGCCCAGTTTGGCATAGAGCGCCTGCGCGCGGGTATTGGATTCAACGCAGAGCACCGAAAGCCGCTTGGCCCCTTGGGCCTGCCCCCAATGGGCGGCGGCGCGCATGATCCAAGTGGCCACGCCTTGGCGCTGTTGATGCGGCAGCACCTCGACGGCGTGCACCATGCAGATGTCCTCGTGCACCCCGGCAAAGGCCACGCCTGCGGGTTTCTCATTCCAACGCGCAAGGATGCCTGTTTTGGCCGCGGCGCGGTCCATCACGGCAAGACGCGCAGGGCCGACCCCTCCGGCGGCCCAGACCTCGGCCATGATCGCCAGCGGCTCCCAAATGCAAAAGGCGGTGACCGGGGGCATCGGCACATCCGTCAGCCGGGTGATCGGCGCGCTCAGTACGGTAACCGGGTCGACCACGTCATAGCCCCGCGCGGCCAGCAGCGCGTCGAGGTCATCTTCCCCCACGCGCACCATGAAAAGCGGGCGCTGGTCCATCTCACGCATCGCCGCTTCGGCGGTCGGAATGTCGGCGTCGGAGACCGCCCCGCGCGCTGTCGCTGCTGAGACCCGTTTGCCGCCGCCCTGCCCTTCGCGCAGGGTCCATGGCCCATGATCAAACCGCCGCGCGGCGGTNNATCATGGGCCATGGACCCTG